>SLJN01000176.1 GCA_007135115.1 Balneolales bacterium | reverse complement strand
TGTTCTGCATCCATCTGACTGAATTTAGCATTATGAATTCCTGTAAGTTGTGCCTTTTCTGATGCGGTTTGGACCATGGAATCAGATATATCAGTTCCTATGACTTTGCCATTCGGAGCAACTAAATTTGCAGCACGGAGAACAACTAAACCCGTACCGCATGCTGTTTCCAGCACTCTTTCTCCGGGCTTCAGCTCGGCCATTTCAAGCAACCGGTCATGGGCTGGTTTTAATTGTTTTTTCCAGGAAGTTTCATAATAGATGGCTGCCTTATCCCATCCATATCTCTGCACACGTCGTTGTAAATCAGGCTTCATTCTTGCTTTACTTTCATTTTATTATGATTGATGACAAGTTTACCATCCACCGGTAAGGCACGGCGGAAGTTATCCAGGGTAGGGTTGAGTCGTTCAACTTCTTCAAATACCTGTCGAAGATGATCTTCCGGAGCAGGACTTTCAATGAAAATGGTATATCTTACTGCTTCATAACCTGATGGACGATCATCGATTCCGAATATACCCCGGGCATCGCTATCTGTTTCAACCTTTACCTCTAAATTATTGATAGGCACTTCCATTACAGCCGCCATTTGAGAGCAGGCAATAGCCAGACAGCTTCCAAGGGCGCCCCGTTCCAAAATTCCGGGTCCGGGACCGGCATCATTACCGCCTTCACCGGTACCTATATCAACCAGAAATTTCCAGTGTTTGTGCTCCACTTTGCAGGTTGTGCCATTGTATAATCGAACCGTTGTCACGGCGGTATTTTGACCTTTTTCTGGCCGTAACTTTACCACTTTTTGGTTCCGTTCAAATGCAGTTTTAATGGTTTCAGGGTCTGCCATGTTTAAAATTTGTTTAACAAGTCATGATTAAATGGATCAGTTTGAGATATAAGTCTGCTGTTACGGGTCTTCAAATTCAATCCCCGGAATAGCTAATTTTAGTATTCCTTCATTAACTATTAGCTTGAAAAAGGGAAAAATTCTATCATTCGATGGGTAAAAACAGAGTATTGGCACCTTTTGGCCGTATCTAATTTCATTCAGGGGTTTTATATGAGGCTCGACTTAGTGCCCTGCAAGAAAATAGGAAGTCTTTTTAGCTTGATGCGTAGCAAGCTGTAACGGAGAGAGCTGTGATCCTGACATTAGCATTCTAATAAGCGTTTTGGAAGAATGATAAAACTGATGCGAGGAGAGGTAGCGCGGCTTCGCCCAATGAAAATAGCCCAATTTTTAATCCTCCCTAAAACCCCTTCCTCACAGATCCGATAATCGTATCCACGACGGCATCTTTTAATTCATCAATACGGATTTGGGTTAACCCTTTTTGTTTGAGAGCTTCGAGTTCGGCGAGGTCTTTTCGTCCTTTTAGAAGAAATTTGAAGTCTTCTTTGGAAAGGTCTCCCTCAGCGTATTGACGCGTCCATCTTTCGAGATCCTCACGGGTATTATTCACCAGATCAGAGCCGGCCTCGACCAGATCATCTTTGAAATCTTCTCCGAAATCCATGGCCAGATTTCCAAGATCTTCGCGAAGTGTTTCCAGAAATGAGTTAAAATTGAACATAATGCAAAATATAGGATAGGAGAGTGTTATTATATTTCAGGATCAGATTTAGATGTCATCAGGAGAAACTTTACCGCTTTCCAGCCCGATGATGTTATCAAAAGCTTCACGGACAAGTTTGCTGGCTTCTTCGATGAATGTCTCATTTAAGGAGTCTTCTTCTCCCCAACGAGCAAGAAATCCCCCAAACAGGTTGCGGTCGGGATCTTTCATGATTTCCCATTGTTGCGTGGAAAGTTCGTTATCCGGACGGCCGTCGGCATATTCGTAAGCCACCAGCATATTGTGGCGGATCTCAGCTACTTCAGACTTATGATCTTCGAACGATTCAGTTGCCTTAGCCATGAGCTCCATGGAATCTACTTTGAGCTCAACTGCCTGCTGATAGGCGGTTTCGCTAAACGGAGCAACTGAAGGAGAGCAGGCCGGTATCAGCAATATCAACATAAAAAAGGGTAGAGCGGGCGGCCAGATCCCATCACATCTCAACTTGACTTCTCTCATGATCACCTGGGTTAGATTGCTAATGCGGATGAACACAAGCAATATAGTGGTGACCCCTCACTATTTCAATAACCCATTGATTTCACCCAAGGCTACCTCATGTTGTTTTATAACCGAATCGTAAGTAAAAAAGAACGCAACACGCTGTTTGGCGTGAATTTAATCTTCATCCTCAAGAACCGCTTCGATGATATTTTCAATTTGGACGATATGGGCGTTCAGCTCACTTACATAATTGACCACCAGGGCATTCAAGTCGCGTTCATCCGTTGCTGCCGCAAGCTCATTATGAAACAAGTTCACCAGATCCTGATGGTATTCGAGTTCTGTTCTGAGGTAGGCTTCATCAAATTCAGCACCTAATTTTTCAGAAAGGGTTTCTTTGCGGTCAGCCGCTTCGGCCTGTAACTGTTCACTCCATTCACTTTCGGTCGGTTCATCATCCAGTTCTTCGGCCATTTCTTCGAAGTTCGCCAGTGCTGCTTCGTGATCCCGGATGATCATCTGTGCAATCTGACGCACTTCTTCGGTCGGACTGTTTTGCATCGCTTTCTCTGCAACGGAAATTGCTACCTCATGTGCTACAATCGCCGCTTGAACAACTTCTCCATCCTTACTCTCAACAATTCCGGAGGTGGATTTTTCGGCAAAAGCGGGGTTATAAATCAATATGGCTGAGGCTAAAATGAAAAAATATAGCATTATGCAATAAGGCTTACTTGGCGGTTTACTCACTGAAATTCAATATCAGAGAGCATGAGGTTTAGCATTACATGGGAGTATCGGCAAAGTAGTCAGATATGTGAACAATATCATATCAAAAATTTCACCCGGCCTGCTTCCTAATAATCAGTTATTTGGTTATAATTGGTGTCGTAAGAAAACGCCAATATCTGTGTACCGCTCGTCCCAAAAATACTCGAGTACGTTGATATGCACTGCGTTTTTTGGGAAATTTGCGCGCCTTGATTTTGGCGTTTTCTTACGATACTACCTCTTTTCTTACCGGGACTATTTAGTTCTGATTCAGTTAAACATTAAGAGAAACATGATATGGATGATTTAATTCAAATTGCTGCAGGAGAGTTGGGTACCGCGCAAAAATCGGGTGAAAAAAGCAATGAACAAATACTTTCCTACGCGCATGAAATTGGCATGGGTTGGGTGGATGATGACCAAACGCCTTGG
>SLJN01000017.1 GCA_007135115.1 Balneolales bacterium | reverse complement strand
GTAATGGGCATTTACACGAGGTACCATCATCTGAGCCACTTTTTCTTCAAGTGACATACTCTGCAAGGTTTCCTCGACCCAACCCTCGGTTTGGAGAAGCACTTCTTTAACATCTTCATTACTGTTGATTTCTGCAAAATGCCTTACGGTTTCTTCCACAACTTCAGGCGTATCAGGCTCTTCGGGCTGTTCTTCGGCTACCTCTTCCGTAGGGGCACAAGCGGAGATAAAAAGAATTACCGCGATTATACTTGCAGAGGTCGTACCAAATAAGCGGTGTTTAAACATTCTGATCCGGGTATTGCTGTTTTTTTGTAGTAAAACATGCACCGATATCCAACCGGTGCATGTAATTAAACTTATTATTTGATGAGGGTCATTTGACGTGTTTCGGAATGGATGCGGCTACCGTTAGCCGACTCGCGTACATCCAACCGGTAATGATATACTCCGGAAGATAATGAAGAACCATCAAAGCTCACGGTATGTTCTCCTGAAGATTCACTGCCCTCATTTAACGTGGCTACACGCCGCCCGGTAGCATCATATACGGATAGCTCGACATGGGCATCCGTTGCCAGCTCGTAGGTAATTTCGGTTACCGGGTTGAACGGGTTGGGGTAGTTTTGATTCAATGTAAATGTTTCCGGTACCTGCTGGTCTTCTTCTGATGCCGTGGGGTTATCGATTGAGGCGGCCGGTGAAGGGTCGCTTTCGATATTGTTTCTGCTGATGGCCGTCACCACATAGTAGGCATCGCCGTCATCTTCATCAATATCTTCCCGTTCGTCGGTAAACTCTGTTTGACCGGTAAGTCCGAGCAGATTTCTGCGATTATCGATAATTCTTTCCGGATCCGGAGAAATGTTGGATTGAAATCTGTAGACGGCATATTTCACATGATCATCGCCATCTTCGGTTTCAAAATCTACGGGATCCCATTCGAGGTTCACATTATCCCGCATCTCATTGTGCGATAGTAGATAATCAGAGGGTGTATTCGGTTGTTGCTGATCCCTCCAATCCATCGGAGGCGGGATGGCAAGACGATCATAACGGTCTTCCATAGGAGTATTTCCATCTTGATCCGGTTTTATGTTGTCGTAGCGGAAATACATTTGACCATCGCCCCCGTTTCTGCGTGCATATTCTATCTGATCAGGTATTTCCGGGCGCACGTTTTCAGAATCTCCGGTTCCTGAAGGACGATAAGCCCCGATACCCACATAAATATGGCGATCGAATTTTTCAGCGACCCATGCATCAACCAATTCGGTATACTCGGGGGAGCCGCTCATATCAAAATAGATTTGCGGGGCGAGGTAGTCCTGAATCCCTTCCTCCAACCAACGGCGACTTTCCTGAAATACGCTGCTGTATGCCCACAACGCATTACCCCAACTTACTTCATCACTTCTGTAATTTCCAACAGGTGTCGTGCCGAGTTTAACCCAGGGTTTAACATCTTGTACTTCATCGTAGATATCCTGCATTAAGCGGGTGATGTTTTCGCGGCGCCAATCGTCGAGGTTGTCGAGTCCGAAATCGTCGTATTGGTCTTTCAAATCGGAATCCCGATCATAGCCACTGGTATTGTATCGGGCAAAATCAAAATGGATGGCATCCACATCATAGTTCTCTACGATTTCCATTACATTACCGGTAATCCATTCGGTAACATCGGGGATTCCGGGGTTTAACCACAGGTCATTTCCATCTTGCTCAATCCAATCAGGCTCGTCGTCGGCAACGTGTTGAGGCGATTCATCGGGAGTATCTTGTCCATCATCACCGATTCTGTAAACATTGTACCAGGCATGAAGCTCCATCCCACGCTTATGTGATTCTTCAATAGCAAACTCGAGCGGATCCCATCCCGGATCTTCACCGGCAGTACCGGTAATCTGAGCCGACCAGGGCAAGCGCTCACTTTCATAAAAAGCATCTCCGCGAGGCACTACCTGAAAAACTATTGCATTTAATCCAATCTCTGCTGACTCCTCAATAATTTCAAGCAGGCTTTCTTTCTGATCTTCAACGGTGGCGTCTTCACTCGTTGGCCAATCCTGAATTTTTAAATCTTCTGGCATTTCATCATCCGCATACTTCCCGGGCCAGTCCAGCGAAGCGGCGGTCGTTAGCCAAACGCTACGGAACTCGTATTTAAGATCAACAGCAGAGGCTTTTTGTCCTAATGCTGCTACAACTAACGTTACAATCAAAATTGAGCTTAAAAAGCGATAAACCATAAAATTAACCAGTAATTAACCAACATTGAATGAAAGGAGGATTAGCATCTATATCATGGTCGATTGCTAATGTGCATTATTTCTTGAGTTTTATTAAACCTCCATTAACAGAAAAAAGGGACACCACGCCATTTAGACATGGTGTCCCCGAAAAAGCTTCACATCGAATTACTTAACAAAAGTCATTTGACGTGTAATTTGCTCCCCACCTGCTTCCAGTCGGTAGATGTAGGTACCGGAGGAAAGGTCTGAAGCATCAAAAGTAACGGTGTGAGAGCCGGCACTCATTTGTTCATTAACCAGAGTGCTAACTTCTCTACCCAGCATATCATACACCGTGATCGTCACATCCTGAGTTTCAGGAACAGTGAACTCGATGTTGGTAGCCGGGTTAAACGGGTTCGGGTAGTTCTGCTCGAGAGACAGCTCCTGAACAACTTCAGGGTCATCCTCTTCCGGAGAGCTGGTGATGTTGCGAGGCTGAAGAACATCGCCTTCGGCTGTAACCACCATGATATCGAATTCGGCAGCGCCGTTATCATCGTTAGCATCAAGGTAGCCGGTAGCTACTGCGGTTAAAGCATTTCCTTCTTCAGCTTCAAGATCGAACTGGAAAGAGCTTAAGGCGTCGTCTTCTTCAGGGTTTGATCCTTCACCGTAGATATCTACAGCATAGAGGTCCGGCAATAAGCCGGCGAATCCGGTATTTTCACCAAATCCAAGGCCACTTGCTAACTGATCGACATCACGAGCATAAGCATCTACACCCGGGGCATCTGTAACGGCGTGGTAGATTTCGAGATCAACTTCGTCGGCTTCAGAAGACTCTAACTGACCATCGATGATATCGAGGTTGAATCCGGTTTCACCATTTTGATCATCTAAATCACCACGGGCAACAATGATGCTTTCACCGATTTCACCAAAGGCAACTTCGGTTTCAAAAGCTACATCATCTTCACCGGCAGCCGTAAACTGAACTCCGATGGTTTCGTCCTCCGGAAATACCAGATAGTCGGTAGCATTCTGGAATTCTACACCACCAAGTGCAGGCTCATCTTCTGCAGGATCCGGATGGTTGCCATCTTCATCGGTAACATAAACGTCTACCTCTGCAAGTGCCGGATCAGCAGACGCATGGATTAATTGCGCACGCGGTGCTTCAAACAACCAACGGTTGGCAGGCTCGCCGTCATCACCGGCATTAGCCCAGAGATTACCGTCTCGGTCACGGTCGAGCGACTGAGCACTGAAGCCACGCATTACCGGTTCAGGATCACCGAAGTCCTCTGCTGGCACAGTACGCTCATATTTCATTACAGCATGAGAAGTATAAGCAGCCCGGTAGAATTCGGTTCCACCCTCATTAACCTGTACCGATCTTGAAAACCCTGAGGCATCATCAATATAGGCTGTTCTTGAATCAAGATCCGGGCTGTATTGATAAACGGGGTGACCTCCGAAAACATTAGAAGCATAGATGTTTCCTTCTTCGTCTACACCTGGAGAAGTTAAGGTATTTTCATCGTATACTTGGTGCTTGTATAACCCTTCACCGGTTTCACTGTCGATGACATAAAGCGTCGTTCCGTAAGCGGCAACGATATCACCTTCATAAGGCCCGCCGGTAATTTCTCTTAAACCAACACCAACAGTGGTCAGTGTATCGGTTTCCCCGTCAACCTCAATGGTTTTGATGGGAGACATGTCTTTTTCAACTCCTTCATCATCAAACACATAGAGAGCTGCTACGCCAGTGGTATCCTCATCATCTTCTCCGTGGACTAAATCCGTTATTGCGAAGTGATGTTGTACCCAGAGGTTGTCATCTGCGTCAACAGCCATACCGTGTGTGGTGTGATGAACCGGGTGCTGTACATCTTCCCCATCATCATCTTCAACGTAGTAGTCTTCATCGCCTTCGTAGCCACGTGGCCAGTTACTATGAAACTCCCACTCGCCTTCTTCTTCGTTGTAGTCAAAACGTTGAGCTACAGAAGGGAAGGCTCCAAAGGAAAACTGACCTACATAGACGGTATTTCCATCCTGAGAAAAAGCTTTACCGCGTGGCCACGGCCCTAAGCCGTCTTCCGTCAGAAACCCACCTTCTTCAATATCCTGCCAGGTAAAGTAGTTATCGGTGACTTCCTGGTCTTCTACATCAAACATATAGTAAGTGTAGTCTTCATACTCCGGACCGACCGTATGAGGCCAGTTCACATCCTGTGCAAAGACCATAGCCGGAGCCAATATCAATGCGAGCATGTACAGTGTCGCTTTTTTCATAAGCTAACCTTTATTTGTTTTTAGTTTGGGCCTGCAACACACAGACCGTTTGTCTTAGTCGATACCGTAATAAGTTGCCCTTTGACGTTGCATGTTGACGACCTGTAACCTTTGCGGGTCACCGCCGAATTCTTCACGCGTTATGAACATATAGTCCCCGGTACCCCAGCCAAAGGCTATGATGGCAGGGTCAAAAACACCGGGATTGAACTTCTCCCAGCTACCATTCTGTTGAATCTGCACTACCGGATCATCCAAATCACTTCCGGCGTAAATATTTCCATCGCTATCGGCTTCAAGTGCAAAAACCGTTGCCGACGCTTCTCCAAGATCATCCGCGAAACTCAAGACGTGCTCTTCATCGGTGAGTTCTCCGTCTTCGGTCACATTAAAGCTATAAATTTCGGCAGAACCATCTATTTCAGATGCTGCATAAAGTCGTCCATTCACATAGCGAATGGCTCTGGTATTCGCATCCCAATCTTTACTGTATACAGTGGATTCCTCAAAATCATCTTCGTCTGTATCGAGGCGATATATTGCTTCAGCATTACCCGCTGCCCACAAATGGCCGTATTCATCGAAGTCAAGTGCGGATATAAAGTTACCGGCATCCAAAAATGCAAATAGCTCTTCTCCCTCCTGTTCTTCAGGATCCGGGTTTACCCGATCGACCCGGCGCTCGTTTCGAACAAGATAAGCCATACCATCCGGGCCAACTTTAATGTCTCTCCAATTGAAATCATTAATTGGTGCAGCCAGATAATCTTCATGATCACCCTCAATTTCCAATTCCATCCACTCGTCTAACTCTGAGACATCAAACTTAAACAGGCCGTAGTAACCGTCTGCACTTATAGTTGCCAATAAATTGCCCTCACTGTCTACGGTATTAGCCCAGGGTTCATCCGAGCCTGCAATGAAATCAGCATAATCATTAAAGTTTTGAATGCTTGGCGTCAGCTCGTAGGCATATTTTTCGCTGAATTTTTCGGCACCGCGAACGGTAACCCGAACCATAATACTATCTCCCGGATTATTGGCCGGTCTGACTACTAAATGATCTTCAGCAGCTTCCAGAACTTCCCCGCGATCTTCATTGAAATAGACCAGGTTGTGATCTTTCTCAGGAGAAAAGTGTTCGCCGTAAATGGTGATTTTATCAACACCCGCTACATACCGTCCATCCGGGTCAATTTGATTAACGACCGGTTGCTCACCACTCTCGTAATCTTCATCATATAGGCTAAATGCATCATCGGTTTCGCAGCCAAATGATAACAGCCCGGCTAATAAAACCAAGAGTCCTGACTTGACGGGTTCGAAACGATATATTTTTTCACTATGACACATAAATACTTTCAAAAGTTGTTAAAGTGAAAACTGTAAACTAAAGCGATTTACGCTGTTGAGGATGTCATAATCCGTATAGGCATAGTTGAACTCCAGTTTCGTACTGCCCAGAGACTGGCGAACGCCAAATCCTGCTGATATCCCCTGAGTATCCGTAGGGTATTGATAGCCACCGCGAACGATAAACCGGTCCATAAAGGTGTACTTGATGCCGGGAACAACTTGCTCATAAAAATCCGTTGGCCGATTTGCATCAATGGATAAGACAAGGGAGTGCAAATCCTGATTCACATCGGTTAAATCAAGTATATCCATGGAAAGTCCCATGCGGAAGGTAAGCGGCAGGTCTTCGGTTTTATCATCAAAATTGATTTCGCCGGAGAAATTGCGGACCGACATGGCAAAGTTGAGACTTTCAAACCCGGTTCGGTATAAGACGCCAAAATCTATGGAAAAGGTGGTTTCGGAAAATGCACTTCTCTCGAATTCATCGTCTTCAACTCCCATGGTCACTTCCCCGAGATTTTGATTGACCACGTTAACCGTACCGCCTACCATAAACTGGTTGGTGATCGCATTGGCATAACCCAGCCCGGCTCTGTAAGCATAGGGACCGAATGTTCCGATTTTTCGATAACCACGTTCTGCTGAGTCGTCAATGATGGTTTCGTCTATTCTGCCGTAATCCACATACATCACATTGACGCCGAATACGCCATAACGACCATCCGCCGGTCGAAAGGAGGCTGTGGCAGAGTTATAGTCGATATCTGCAATAAAATTGGTTAGCCCTAAAGATACATCAACGCGCTCTTCCTGTCGGGCCATCGTGGATGGATTGTAAAACATGGCCTGCGACGACTGTGTTTCCATAGCGGTCATCGCACTTCCCATCCCGGAAGGACCTGCAAATGTAGAGGTTTGCAGAAATTTCATAGACGTCTGGGCTCGTTTATCCTGAGCTTCTGCATGGGTCAGTGATAATGCCCAGATACCGAGAATGCAGAGGGAATACTTTAGTAACTTCACAATGATTAAACTTTCTGTATCTCAGTTTATAATATGGCTACAAATTTTCGCGTGGTTCGCTCACCGGTCTCCATATCCTCAAACACTATGATATAGACACCACTTGAAATCTTTTGATTATCTGAAGTCGTCAGATCCCAAAAGGCATCACCACTGCCGTCGGTGTGTTCAAAATCATCAACCAGTTCACCTACTTCGGTGTAGATGCGAATTCTGGCCTGTCCGGGGACGTCATAAAATGCGACTCTGTCCCCACGATCATCTAATCTTAAGTCGCTGCTAATCGAGCGGTTGTAAGGGTTTGGTGCAATGGCAATTTCATCCATTGTCGTACCGGCCGGGCGCTGAAGACGGGCCGGGTCGTAGGTTTGGGTGTAATACCGATTACTTCTTAATGCACCGTCCGGCGTATTAGCTGCACCGTCATTATCCCCGGGTTCTCCTACTGCCGAGATGTAATAATAGTAATCCCGGCCTCGTGTTGGTCCGCCTTCCGGGTTGGTATCGTCATCTACAAACTCCGTTTCCGATGGCGAGGCTTCATGTACCAGAGTGTAGGTACTATCGGCGCGACCTTCTGCCCGGTAAATTTCAAATCCGCTGATATTATCATCAGCCGAGTAACTCCAGTTGATAAAAATACCGTCACCACCGGAGTCTACTTCAAACTGATCGGGTGGTTGCGGCTCTCTGGGAAGTTCAAAATCGCTATCATAATTTGCCAGAGCCCGCTCAAATGACTGATAGAGAGAGTCCTGCCCGGTAAAAACCCATTCGTTTTTAGTCATGGATTCTTCTTCTCCGTGCACCTCAAACTCAATCTCATGATCGTCATCGGTATCATTCCACTTATACTGTTGACCGATATGTTCCGCAGCTTCGCGGCTTAATCCCGATGTTGCATCAGCGATAATTATGCGCACGGTATCACCGGGTTCCATGGTGTAAGGGCCGTAGCCTTCGGTCATCGAATAGCCGCCTGCGGTACCGAGTGCCGGACTATCAGTTTGATCAATAAAATTACCGCTTGGTTCTACTACCCGGGCATGACGCTCGGAATGCTCCGATTGCATAAAATCATACTCTTCCTGCATGCTTGTTTCGCTGAACCGGTCATTATTAAAATTCAGGTCATCATCGGAATGCAAGTGTCGCATAGTTGCCGGTTGACCGGGATCATCCGAAGGATCGTCGGCGGCGGCATCAGCGTGCAGAACAACATGGCCGACAAACTGATAGGCTCCAAGACGGCCGGTGGAATCCGCTTCGGTGAGGTAACTGCGTGCTGTATTGGGTTCTACAATCGGACCGCCAATATTGTTGAAATCATCAAAATCTTCGTGGTTACCATGCCATGCATATTGAGCGCGGAAAGGGTCGCCCGGATCATCACCATGCATTCCGTCACCCCGGCGGTGAATCATCGTATTGTAGCCCCAACCTGTTTCATTTCCGAACACATAACGGGTCTGACGAACAATGGCCAAACGGTTTTGGTAGAAAAACCAGACATCTTCTAAAGTCTGCGGGTCTGCTTCCGTGCCTTCATTATCGACTTCTCCGGTATTGATGAATTCGTACTCAATCACATGATAATTGTCGTGATGCTCTTGACTAAACTGCCTGATGGTACGATTCATCGTAACTCCCATGGCCGTGTTCACGGTGGAATGAATTTCACGATCGGCGGTCAAGTTTTCATCCACTTCATCGATTTGTACCGGCTCATTGAAGGTAGGCACTCCGTCCACAAAAACACTGGGCTCGTCGAAGCGACTTTTGAGCTCAAAATCAACGGGAAAAAAAGATTGTTCACCGCTTACACGTGGTCCTACGTGGACAACTTTAGGTGAAAAAGATTCACCGCTTTCATCAGTAAACCCTTCCGCCCCGATCCAAAGTGATCTTGCGGCCTGGGCATCCTGGAATTCAAATATTGCCGGCCATCTTCGGCCATATTGTTGCTCCGTGATGAGTCCGTGCTCAACCTCTGCTCCCATGCTGGAATACCAGTTATGCAGACTCCCTGCATTTAACCAACGGGTCTCATCCTGAGCATACGCTTGTTCCGCAAAGGCAAATACCACAAACAATAAAGCAGTAGTAGTGTAGTGTAAATATTTTTTCATGTATCGCTAACTATTACAGCATGTTAAAACTTAAAAGGAGATCCGTATTCCCCAGAAAATGCTACGCGGGTTTAAAAAGGTCATCGAATCCAGGTTTGGCATGTTGATATATGCCTGATTATCCAGAACATCCTGAAGCTCATCATCATCGGCATCTACCCAACCACTGCCCTCGGAGTACTCGTAGTAGTTTCCGGTTTCACGGGAATAGTAGAAGGGGCGCTGCTCGGTCATATTCGGCTCACTCGGTAATGACTCGGAGTTGCTAATGGATTCAATTGGATGAAAATCCACATCCGGATCTCTGAAATCTCCGGGCTGGTCATCTCCCGGCACCGCTCCATAGGTGAGATCATCCAAAACATCTTCGGGGAGATGAAGTGACCTCATATACCGGTTGTAGTCTTCTCCATCATAAAATCCGTAAGAAGCCCACTGAGACATGTGTTTGAAGTTGAACATATTATTTATATCAGCAAAAAACTCAATTGAGGCCCCGCCGAAGTCGAAATCTTTACCGATTCGCAGATCTATATTGTAGCTATCGCGCCACTGGACGTTGTTTTCCATACCGGGAGTCGCTGCTCCGCCGCCGGCCCAGGTGAAATAGCGACCTGCCTGCCATGAGGCCAAAATACTCAGAGTCCAATCGCTGAGCGGGTTAATGGCACCTACGGAAGGACCAAAATCCGGCGGTGTGAGGAATTGGATATTGGCTCTTGCATACGGGCGGGGAACAGGTCGGCTGCGTTCGGCTTCGTCAAAAGCTTCCCGCTCATACTGGCGTTGCGTTGCCGGATTTTGGTATTGATTACCAAAGCCAAAGTTACCCTGTGAATCAACCATATAGGTGTAATTCACAAATCCACGAATGAAATCACCGTCTCTTTTTTCGAGTGTTAGCTCAGCACCTCGAGTGTCTTCATAGTTCCAGGGGCGGCTGACGTTATATTCCACGCTACCGTCCATACTCTGGTAGCTAACCAGTCGCGGTTGATTGGATGTATCCCTGTAATAACCGGCAAGTCGCACAAGATATTGATCAAACAGGCTGTGCTCGTACCCCAACTCGTAAGAAACCGTTTTGGGCAGCGGCATGTTGGGGTTGGCAATCCGTTCCACGGCCTGGTCGGCGATAGACCGCTCCACCAGATACAAATTTTCCGGTGAAGGCATGGACCTGAAATGTCCATAGTTGAAGTACAACTTACTATCGACGGTAATGGGAAAGGACACCCCAATACGCGGACTCAAATTAAATTGGTGATCGGTGGGAACGCGTTCTAACTCCTCGTCAAGATCTCGCCCACCGGCAAATGCTTCGGAAAAATCCTCAAATTCGTACCAATCGGTCTTGGAATGCGAGTAATCCATTCGCAAACCGATATCGGCGACCAAATTTTCAAACTCAAGGGTGCTCTGCGCATACAAAGCTCCTCTGATGGGCTGTTCATCCCAAACGCTGCTTGTTCGCCCGCTTGGCAAAAACTCATCCACAGCTGCGTAATTTACCTGGCTGTTGGTGCGGATTAATTCAATCCCGGTCTTCAACTGAAGGTGACGGGTAATCTGACTGGTGAGATCTGCGCTGAAATCCAGGTAGCCTACATAACTGCTGTCACGGGAGTTACTCATCCCAACGCCCATTCGCATTCCGGAGCCGACTCCATCAGCAGGCTCCGGCCAGAAACCGAAAGGCGCTTCATCAGCCATATAGTTGTTGCCGAATTGCATTACGCCGGATGTGTCACGCAAAGCACCGGGGTTGGTATCATATTCAGATGCGAAATGGCTAAGGCTTACTTCGTAATAGGTATCGGAGCTTAGTGTATGCGTGAAGGTACCGCCAAGCATGTAACGGTCGACCTGGGTAGGTGCCCAGTAATCAGTGGAATATTTACGGGATTCGATAAAACTCACCCTACTCATACCTCCCCCTAAGGTACCATCACCTCCCAGTATACCACTGCTTGAAGTAAAAATACCGGGCCGTCCGCTATTATTACTGTTCGTTCCGGTTTGTCTGCCATAAAGACCTTCCAATGATAACTTCATGCCAGCACCTTCGGATATATCGGAAGTTAGCTTAACATGGCCAGTGTAGTCTTGGTAACGATCTCTTGAAAGAGGCACTGTGTACATATTCTGGCTTCGCCGGTAGGAGGCAAAAAACCGCAGATTTCCGAGGTACTGACCGATTCCCGGCACCGGACCACCCACACTCATATCTAAGTCATAATCCGGTTCGGTGATGTCCATTTGTTTGCGGTGCTGCCATAAGAATAGCTGTTGGGCAGCTTCCGGAGTCAGATCGGTGTTCGGGTCGCCATCTTGCAACGTATTTTCTGCAATAGAATTCCACCCGGAGAAGGAGGGGTACTTGTCTCTCGTATAATCGTCCCATTCGCCGTTACCGGTTCCGGTCCAGGCGACATCTTCATCAAGATATGGGCGGATGAAGTAGGAATTCGGATCGTTGTGCGACGGACCAAAATGCTTATTACCGGGCGGGCTGTAACGCAATATAGCATCAGCTTCAAAACGCTCCCGATCACCTTCACGGGTTACTACATTAATTAAACCGGATCGCAGGTCTCCATGCTCTGCAGAAAACCCTCCGGTTTGTACCTGAATTTCCTGAATGGCCGTATAGCTGATTCCTGTAAACGGGGTATTATCACGCTCATCTCGAAGATTAAGACCGTCAAGCTGAAATGCAAGCTGGTCAGAACTTCCACCCCGTACATCTAAACCTTGAATCCCCGCCTGAAGACCAACCACACTACCGAGATCC
Organism: Balneolales bacterium; assembly: GCA_007135115.1. Taxonomy (GTDB): domain Bacteria; phylum Bacteroidota; class Rhodothermia; order Balneolales; family Natronogracilivirgulaceae; genus SLJN01. The sequence continues at coordinate 659 of SLJN01000017.1, read as the reverse complement.
GCGGCGGGAAGGTTGTCAAAATCCTGGCGGCCAATGTTTCGGGTACTTGCCGCCACGTCCCGCTCAACTACCGGCCTTTCGGCAACAAAGATAACCTCCTCGCCGGCCAGCGCTTCTTCCTGCAACTCAACATCTATCGTAGTGGTTTGATCAATATTGACTTCAACCTCCTGTATGGTGACTTCGGCATAACCAACATACGTTACCCGAAGAGTATGTTCGCCCGGAGGTACATTAACGATAGAATAGTACCCGTCATCATCGGTAGTGGCTCCCAGCTCAGCTTCCACTATATAGACATTCACACCGAAAAGCGGCTCTTCGGTCTCCATATCCGTTACCGTACCGTCGACTCTCCCGGACTGGCCAAAGGCGGCATCAACAAGAAAGAAAACCAGAAGTACTGAAAAGAGGGAGGTTTTAATTAAGCTATTTCGAATACAAAAAGATCCGTATCTGTTCACCATAGCAGCATTCTAAAGGTGTAAAATAGGTGTATCGATAGTGTGTTTAAATTGCGCAGTGCTTGCACACATTTAAACTTAAATATTGTTCTTAAAAACCAACAGTTTCTAAACCACGTCCCCATTCGTATGGAAGCGCATCCACAGATTGGGTTATTCAATCGAGTTTTTAAAATGAAACTTGTTTTATCTATT
>SLJN01000366.1 GCA_007135115.1 Balneolales bacterium | reverse complement strand
CAGTTTCAAGAATTGTACAGGCTCCAACCGCATGGCACCCAATCAAAAAAGACTATCGAAGATGTGCCCTGAGCAGGTTCCCGTTCGGTCTGGTTTATCGGGTAGATAAATCCAAAAATGAATGTCAGGTTTTTGCGGTTATGCATTTCAAAAGAAAACCCGGTTACTGGCAATCACGTAGATTTTAATCCCGATGCGCTGCTGAATCTCCTGGAAAAGATTATAGAAGTAGATATTTCAATGCTGTCGAATCCGGTTGAAAAGCTTTGAGACGGAAAGAGGAAGTGAAAGAGGGAGTGAGAGAAAGAGAGACGGACCTGTTTTAAACGGACCTGTCAAATATGAACCCGAAATTGCATTACTTGTAGAATGTTCAGTTTTTTACTAAAAGCTAATTAATCCCACAAATCTCCTCAGTTGAACTCTGTGTTCCCTGTGGTTCCCCAAACATAAAAACTCAGCGCCCCTCAGCGCACAACCACAGCGCCCGCTGCGGTTACCCCACCCTCTAAAAAATTTGCACCCATCAGTGGCGTTAGCACTAATTATCTGCTGAAGTTTGATCTTACAGTTACTATTTTAGGAAGTTATAATTCTGAACCAAATCGCAATTCGACGTGAGTCCACGCAAGTTTTTTATTGAGACCTACGGCTGCCAAATGAATTTCGCAGATTCCGAAATTGTCAACTCCATCTTGATGGATCAGGGCATGGAACCTGCAAAAGAACCTGAAAATGCCAGCCTTATTTTCATCAACACCTGTTCTATTCGGGACAATGCAGAACGGAAAATATGGGATCGGTTAAAGTATTTTCGATCCGTAAAACGAAAGCGCCAGGGTGACCTTACCGTTGGCGTTCTGGGATGCATGGCGGAGCGTGTTCGTGAAAAGTTTCTCGAAAAAGAAAAACTGGTCGACCTCGTCGTCGGTCCCGATGCCTACCGCGAGCTGCCCAAACTTCTTGATGAAGTTGAAGACGGACGCAAAGCGGTCAACGTAATTTTATCCCAGGAAGAAACGTATGCCGATATTGCACCTGTCCGTACTACCGGAAATGGCGTAAGCGCATTTGTTTCCATCATGCGCGGGTGCGACAACATGTGTGCTTTCTGTGTGGTCCCCTTCACACGAGGACGTGAGCGAAGCCGTCCGATTTCAAGTATATTGGAAGAGGTGCAGCAATTGAGCGAACAGGGTTATAAAGAAGTTACATTGCTGGGGCAAAACGTGAATTCATATAATGATGACGGACGCCCATTTGCCGAACTGATGGATCGTGCGGCACAGATCGATCCTGAAATGCGATTTCGCTTTTCCTCCCCCCACCCTAAAGATTTTCCGGATGAACTGCTCCAGATAATCCGGGATCGTCACAATGTCTGTAATTACATTCATATTCCCGCACAGTCGGGTAACAATGAAGTCCTGCAGCGCATGAATCGTCCTTATACGCGGGAGCAATATCTGGAGTTGGTGGATAAAATGCGGCGCACCATCCCCGGCGTGAGCCTCTCTACCGACCTGATTGCCGGATTCTGCGGTGAAACCGAAGAACAACATCGCGACACCGTAAACTTGGTTAAAGAGGTGAAATACGATTTGGCTTACATGTTCGCCTATTCTGAGCGGGAGCGCACCTATGCGGAACGGAAATTTGAAGATGATGTCCCTGAGGACGTTAAAAAGCGGCGACTCAATGAAATTATCACCACACAAATGGAAACCGCTGCTGAACTAAATAAAAACGAGGTGGGCAAAACCCATGTAATACTGGTTGAAGGGCCAAGTAAAAAGGATCCCAACCAACTCAGCGGACGTACCGATACCAACAAAATGGTTATTATTGATGATCACGGCTATCAACGCGGGGATTATGTTGAGGTTGAAATCACCAATTGTACGGCAGCCACTCTGCTTGGTGAAGCCAAACGAAAAGTCACATTAACCGAACTAAACGCGACTCCAGAAGTAGCCTGAGGCATCTAAATACAGATTCACAAAGGTGGATATAGAACAAGTTCAACAAAAGTACGGCATCACCGGTGAGTCACCTGTAATAAAGCAGGTCATCGATAAGGTGATGCAGGTGGCTCCGACCGATATAACCATTTTACTGCAGGGTGAAAGCGGGGTTGGTAAAGATTTGGTTGCCCGCGCAATTCACGGACTGAGCAAACGAAGCCACGAAAACCTGATGATCGTAAACTGCGGGGCGATTCCCGAAGGGATCATCGAAAGTGAGTTGTTTGGTCACGAAAAAGGCTCTTTTACCGGCGCACACGAAGGCCGCATGGGCTATTTCGAAAAAGCGCACAACGGCACCATTTTTCTGGATGAAATCGCCGATACCCCTCAAAATCTTCAGGTGAAATTGCTGCGAGTACTCGAAAACGGTGAGTATTACCGTGTAGGCTCCAGTAAGCTGCGAAAAGTTGACGCCCGTGTTATCGCGGCTACAAATAAAGATCTGTTCAGCTATGTTCAGGACGGTAAATTCCGGGAAGACCTATACTACCGCCTGGATACCGTTAACATTCGCATTCCCCCACTGCGGGAGCGCAAGGAGGATATACTTCTCATTTTCCGAAAATTTGTAAGTGAGTTTGCCGCGCGTTACGATTCGGTCTTTCGGGGCTTTTCGGATGATGCCCGTGACCTGCTGACCTCCTACCGATGGCCCGGAAACATCCGTGAGCTCAGAAATGTAGCCGAACAACTGGTCATCCTTGAAAAGTCCCAGTTTGTAGATAAAGAAACGCTTCAAAAATATCTCAAAGGCAGACAAAAACTGGGATCAACCGATCACTTACCGGTGGTCTATAATCGTGAAGATGCTGAAAACAACAGCCGCCATGAGCATACCTCCGGCAATAATGACGATATACAGTTGATATACCGGGCTCTGGTTGAAATGCGCGGTGATATCAGCGATATGAAGAAAATGCTGGGTCAGTTTTTCTATCGCAATTTTCATGGTGAGCAACCATCCAAACCCTACAAAGAACCTTATTTACTGAGTCCGCCCGCTTCATCCCCCGCTACGGATTCCGATGATAACCACGGAGGCGGGCTTGACGATGATCTGGAAGTTCCGCTGGATCCGAACCATTCAACAGCTTCATCAGAGCATCATCCTCACAAGGATTTGGTCGACTTCTTCAATCGAAATGATCTGCCAACCGTTGAGGAGACGGAAAAGCTTTTGATCAAAAAAGCGTTAGATATGTATGAGGGAAATCGCAGAAAAGCTTCCAGAGCTTTAGGAATGAGCGAACGCACCTTATACCGTAAAATCGACCACTATGAACTTCTATAGATTAACTCCGGTTATCTTCCTTGCGCTGCTGATTTTGCTGCCGGGATGTTTACGCTACAGCTTTACCGGCGTATCTATACCCTCCGATGTCCGTACGGTTTACATACCTTTCTTTCCGGATCAATCCGGCAGTGGACTCGGTGACTTGAGTGATCAACTTAACGAAGCTTTGGTCAACCGTTTCGTAAATCAAAGCCGCCTTAACCTGACCAACAATTCGGGTGATGCGGATATGCGCATCGAAGGGGAAATTCGCGGATATAGCAACGAGCCCTTCAGCGTAGCTGATGACCGACGTACAGAGCTCAACCGGGTGCGCATTCAGGTTCGCGGGGAGCTGCGGTTTAAGGATGAAGATTCCGCCAAATGGGATAAAACCTTCACAGGTACTTTTGAATATGACCCCAACGAAAACGGTGCCGACGCTGAAATTAATGCCGCTTTCGAGGCGCTTCAGGATGTCGCCGATGATATGTTCAACGACGCTTTCGGAGATTGGTAAATTGGGTAATTCAGGAATTCAGGTAAATAAGGAGTGCCTGAAAGAAAGCAGGAAGTATTTTAAAAACGCGAATATGTGCTCCGGTTGTGCAGCATATTAGGTTGGGTAGATTCGTAGGGACGCAATGCATTGCGTCCCTACAACACTTGAATTTGGCTCACGACTTAGCTACTAATAAATTAGCCAAACCAAACAGCCAAACGCCCAAACCCTCACACAGGCGCAACGGTATGATCTTTAATAAACTTTTTAGCAGCCCAGCGGCTTCCGAATAGACCAAGTAAGACCGCGAACAGCACCGCTCCGCCAATGGTATAGTACCAGTAATCAAACGGCCAGGTCATTACACCGATTTCCGGAAGGTAGTACGGTATGATGTATTCGAATGTAGCCCAGTGCAGACCCACGGCGATCATACCTGCGACCACTCCTTGAATAAAACCTTCAATAACAAACGGGCGCCTGATAAACCCGTTGGTAGCACCTACCAGCTTCATCGCTTTGATCAAATCGCGTTTGGCATAGATCGTCAGCCGGATCGTATTAAAAACAAGAACCACGGCCGTCAGTAAAATCAGTAAGCCCACGGCTATACCTGCGTAGATCAGCGTCTCCATCCGGTCTTCCAATAGCTCAAGGAGCTGTTGATTGTAAACCACTTCATCAACGCCGCGGTACCCTTCTATTTGGGAAACGAGCGAAGCCACCTCCTCGCTGCTTGTTTCATCATCGATCTGAATGCGAAAAGAGGCCGGCAGAAACCGAAGGTCGGCCAGGCTTTCGCCTTCAGCTCCAAACTCTTCCCGGAAAATTTCTGCAGCATCATCCTGGCTGATATACTCGATCTCCCCCACTCCGTCTAAGTTGGTCAGATCATCCCGCAACTGATCAACCCGATCATCACTCAGCTCGACCAAAAAAACATCGATTTCTACCTGTGCACGCATGGCCTGCGCTACCTCAAAGCCGTTCCAGGCAAGCCGGAACAAAACGCTTATCATCAGCACGGAAATTACCAGCGCAACAACGCTGGTCATTGACGCCAGCCGGGTGCGGCGGAGTCCGGCAAAACCTTCTTTAACAATGTAACTTAAGCTCATGATGGCTTTTGATTAATTTCTTAGAATCCACTGAAGCCCGAAACGAAACCGCCTCTCATTCATCGGATGAAGCGCCTGCTCAAAATAACCCGGCTGTACTACCTCATCCAACACGTTTTCGTACCGAAGCCGGACTATGACGTTGCGAACACGTGCACTTAACTCAACATCAAGACGTACAAATGGCGGTATTTCTTGCTCAAAGGAATGCGGATCCCAATAATCCATTTCCGGCCGATAGGTACCGGTTTGGTAATTCCCCGGCGAAATCCAGGTGATAAATCCGCCTTTAAAATAGGCCGCCCGGTCAAAAATGTAATTTTGATAATGCGTCGAAAAACGCCCCCATGCCCGCATTCCGGATTCAGATAATTGCTGCAGTACAGGGTCCGCATCGGTGGTATAATAAAATTGAGAAGTCAATGAAGCTTCGGAAGTGAGATTTTCCCCGTAGTACCCCATTTTGCCGGTGCCTGACCAGCTTTCGTAAAACCCTGTCTGCTGAAATTCATATTCGTTGTTGATCAAAACCGGGTCGCGAATTTGTTTAACCTGAGCATCACCGCGCATCTGAAAGCGAAATTCCGGAAACAATGTGATCCCCCCTTCAGCTCTGCGATGTTCTTCGTTTCCTAAATCCGGATTACCCTCCACGCCTTCTTCGTTTTCGCTGATCCAATACAGCTGCTGTGGAGTGGGCATGTGCTCACCAAACGCAGCGGCACCATCCAACTTAACCCACCTGTTCAATGGCAAAGTAACCCCGGCACCGATATTTCCGGCATTAAAGCCATCAGACCGATAAGCCCACTCCCCCCAGCCGTCCAATTTAAACCACGAGAAAAGTGGAAGCTCCCAGCGATGGCGGGCTTCAGCCTTCAGCCAGCTTTCTTCTCCCATGGATCTGTTGGAACCCGATGCAATGTTACTGTATTCAAGGGATGCTTCAAGGTCGATGTCAAAATCATTAAACAACTCTTCGTGGTACCTCGCCGCAAGTCCCCCCGTGCGAATACTATAAAAGGTGGTATCGTCGCTGCTGTAATAAAATCGTCGGTTGCGATCTCCGTAAGCCGTTACCTGAGCATTCACATCCTGAGTCGTATCCGGTCTGTGATAAAGTGAGGTTTTAAGCATGGTGTTTCGCACCGATGAATTGGCATCCGCTTCATTGGCAGTCGCATTAAATGGTTGAAACGGATACGTAAACATATCATCCATCACAAAGCCATTGGGCTCATCCATTTGCAATCCGTTATACAGGAGCATTGATCGGACCATATAACGATCCGACAAATGGTAATTAGCCCCACCCCAGGCTTTTCGACCGAGCATGAAGTTACGGGGATAGCCCGGCTCTTCAAGTTTGCCCCAATAGCCGGCTTCCAGATTTAATTCCCTGGTGATATTCTGGGTCAGAAATCCCTCGGCGCTACGGTATTCATCCCCACTCTGCTCAAGTGTGACCTGAGTAAGAGGCCGGGTCACATAAAATCGTCGCATTTCGTATCGGCTATCGTAGTGGATTCCACGGCTATGTTCCCGAAATGATTCAAAACGATAATGCGGCAAACGATTGGGATTGGTCATACCGGTAATCCGGTCGGCAACAGAAACCGGCCCCCAAAATGAGCGCTGATGTCGCGGATCATGCCCTTCAACCAGGGCCACATCATTGCGACCGATCATCCCGAGCCTATAGGTAATGCGCCCCGGCTGACGAAACTGCCATTCGTTGGTATTTTGAAGCATCTCCCATCGCAAGAGGCTATCGTTGAGCACTTCATTAAACCCAATTTCGACCGGAATGTCGTAGGGAACGATGGGGTCGATGTCTTCTTTATCAAAATCCTCTTCCGGATCATCGGGCTGCTCAGCTTCATCGGGAGGGTCCTGGGGCGGATCCAACGTGTCGGGCAGCGCCGGAGTAAAAGTGAGAAGAAGCCACGCTATGAGACCTGCCGTCATATTCACCCGGAAAGCGCTGATGTTTCCGGTTCCAATCCATAAGGCATTGCTGAGATGCCTTGCAATACGCGCCTGGTGATATCGAGGGCGATAACAGCCCCACGCTGTTTGTTTACTTTACGATCTTTGAACAGCATGAGCTTCAAAGCAAAGTGATGGTTGGAGTCATAATACCCAACCCAAACCGTACCGACAGGTTTTTCGGGCGTTCCGCCGGACGGGCCGGCAACTCCTGTGGTCGACACTCCGACATCAGCATGAAACTTTCGGGCAACCCCGGCTGCAAGTTCCATAGCCACTTCCCTGCTGACCGCACCAAATTCTTCTAAGGTCTGCTCCGAAACCCCTACAATTTCTGTTTTGAGATGATTCGCATAACAGTTAATCCCGCCTATATACCAAGAGCTGCATCCCGGCACTTCGGTGATCAAATTGCTGAGATAGCCTCCGGTACAGCTTTCGGCTACGGCTATTTTTTTGTTTCCGGTTGATAAAAGTTCACCCACTTTTTCAGCAAGCGTTCCGGCTTCCGAAGTAGAAAAAATGTGGTCTTTTGCCTTCTGACGAATATAGGCCGCGGCCGGCTCAATTTTTTCATCTGCTTCCTGATCGTTTCCGGCATAAACGGATAGCCGCAGGGTGATCCCCCCGCCTCCCGGCAGTGAGGCAACATTCAGGTTCGTGCCGTTCGTGAAACGATCCATATCCGGCAGCACCTCATCATTCAGCGTGCTTTCCCCGATACCGGCAAGCTTGAAATATCGGCTGTAATATCGATGATGATCCGGAAAAAGCTTTTCGAGCCGGGGCAAAATTTCTGTCTCGGTTAAATATTTCATTTCCGAAGGCACACCGGGCATTACGGCCAGGTAGCGGCCTTGTTTTTCAAACCACATCCCGGGAGCCGTACCCCGTTCGTTAAACAAAACTTCGCATGAATCCGGAACGTAAGCCTGATCAACATTGGACTGCGTGACGGTGATATTCCGCCTGCCAAGGACCGTTTTTATATGATCCAATGTTTGCTGATGCAATTTCGGAATCGCATCGAAATAATCATACAGCACTTTCTTGGTGATGTCATCTCTGGTTGGCCCCAGCCCTCCAGTTACCACCGTCAAAGAGGCCTCCGAAAGCCCGACATCAATCGCCCGGCGGATCTCGGCTTCATCATCATTAATGGTGAGCACCCGGTCGCACTTAAAACCCGCTTCGGTTAATTTGCTTCCGAGCCAGGCCGCATTGGTATTTATGATGTCCCCGATCAGCAGCTCCGTGCCAATGGTCACAATATGTACGTTCATCGGGAGTGGTTTTCCTTTTCCGGATTTTCTGATTTAACGGCGGAATATACGAATTACCAACGCAACTGTCGCACAGTCTGATTATTGGATATAATTTAGCACAGCGAGTGTGGTTGCCTGAACTTCCATTGACAGTTTTTATTTGCCGCGGATTTACACGGATGCACACGGATTTTATGTGATGATAATTCAACAACATAGCCGAGGTAATAAATCAGTCATTTTCCCAATAGTGCCGCACGATTGGGCGGGATTAAGAGCTTCCATTGACAGATGTTTTTTAGCCGCGGATTTTCGCGGACTGAGAAAAAATCCTATGTAACTGAATTTCATCAATTTATCCGGATTTACACCTAAATTAATTGACGTGGAAATTAAATTGGAATTGAGTTTCTGTCACCCTCTCAACAGTGCCACCGAAGGTGTTATTAGGGTCTCTGTATGACGTTAGCATGGCTACCAATTTCCCCCGAACGTCTTTCCGATATCCTAATCCCCTACCGGTGTAGTATTGTTGAGGTGACAGGTAATTATTTTCAATAGAAAACTTGGCTATATTGTTCAATGATCACCACATAAAATCCGCGTTCAATCCGCGTAAATCCGCGGCAAATAAACTTCTGTCAAAAAAAGCCACGGAAACAGCAAACCACAACTCACCCAAACAACTTTTTAAAAACCTCGCCGGTTTGCTCAACCTCTGCATCACCAACTTCGAAATGGAAAACCGCACGTATGGTTTCCGGACCGAAAGGCACCATGCGCACCCCGTTCTCCTGCAATTGAGCTAACGCTTTTTCGACGGAACGGTCTTTGACATCGAACAAGACGATATTGCTCTGCACCCGCTCCTCTTCGATTTCCAAAGCCGGACATGATTTGATGATATCACTTAGATATTTGGCCCGCCGATGATCATCAGCCATTAAATTCCAATGGTTGTCAACGGCATATTCAGCTGCCGCCGCCAATATTCCGGCCTGGCGCATCCCGCCGCCAAGAACTTTGCGCATCTTGCGCGCTTTTTTAATGAGCGCTTCACTTCCAAGCAGCATGGACCCAACCGGTGCCCCCAGGCCTTTGGAAAAGCAGACGGAAAGCGTATCCGCCAACTCGCCGAACTGTTCGGGTTTCTGTCCGGTTGCGACTGTGGCGTTCCAGATCCGGGCGCCGTCAATATGAAAATACAGATTATGCTGATCGCTCAGCGTTTTCAGCTCTTGCAGCGTTTCCATATCGTAACAGGTGCCGCCGCCTTTATTTGCCGTATGTTCCACAGAAACCACTTTCGAAACCGGCTCCCAATCCTGACCATTTCGAATGGCCGGCGTAACCTGTTCCGGGGTGATTAAACCGTGTCGACCGGGAAGCGGCCTTAGCTGAACGGAAGACAAAATACCGGCAGCGGCAGCTTCATAGTTAAAAATGTGCGCCTGCTCGTCGATGATGACTTCATCACCCGGCTCAGTCAGCACCATCAGACCAAGCTGATTTCCCATAGTACCACTGGGAACAAACAACCCAGCCTCCATACCGAACAATTCAGCCATCCGCTCCTGAAAAGCATTGATGGCAGGATCTTCAGAAAACACATCGTCACCAACCTCAGCCTTCATCATATACTCACGCATCTCAGGCGTCGGCTTGGTAACCGTATCACTTCGTAAATCTATCATACATTTTATTTTAACCGCAGGGTACGCGGAGTGTTGCGCGGAGAGCGCAGTGTAGGGAGGGAAACGCTTTACACCCCAAGAGTTTTAGAACGTAAATTGAGAGAGATGATCTCATCTCTTTAGCTCCCACAATAACTCAGCGCCCGTCCGCGCAAACCTCAGCGCCTCTGCGGTTACCCCACATTAATATTTATAAAAACCTTCGCCGGTTTTGTCGCCGAGTTTGCCGGCATCGACCATTTTGATCAACAGCGGACACGGCCGGTAACGCGGGTCACCGAACCCTTCGTGCAGCACCCGCATGATATCCAGGCAGACGTCCAGTCCGATAAAATCTGCCAGGCGCAGCGGCCCCATGGGGTGAGCCATACCGAGCTTCATCACCTCGTCGACATGCTCCGGTTCGGCGACGCCTTCGTATACCGAAAAAATGGCTTCGTTGATCATCGGCATCAGCACGCGATTGGAGACAAACCCGGGATAATCATTAACCGGTACCGGTGATTTGCCAAGCTTTTCCGAAAGCTGAGTTATTTGCTGCGTAACCTCTTTAGCCGTATCCAGACCATTTACAACTTCCACCAGCTTCATCACCGGTACGGGATTGAAAAAGTGCATGCCAACCACTTTATCCGGACGGTTTGTTACCGCACCGATTTTGGTGATGGATATCGAAGATGTATTCGTTGCGAGAATCGTATCTGCAGATGTGGCTTCATCGAGCGATTGAAAAATCTTCTTTTTCAATTCAAACTGTTCATTGACGGCCTCAACAACCAAATCAGCATCCTTTGCGCCACTTTTGATATCCGTAGCTGTCGAGATTCGGCTCAGCGTTTGATCTTTGTCAGCCTCAGAGATCTTCTCCTTCTTCACCATCCGTGCAAGATTCTTATCGATGGTAGCTTTCGCCTTATCAAGCTGCTCTTGTTTCACGTCAATCAAGGTTACATCGAACCCGCTTTGGGCAAAGACGTGGGCAATACCGTTGCCCATGGTTCCCGCACCGATAACACTTACATTTTTTACTTCCATAATACTTTCTGTGTTTTGATGATCAATAGATTTCCAACTGTCGCACTGAAAGTACAAAAAGCCACAGAATCTTCAAGGATTTGGTGGAATAAGATTTGGGCTTATTCTTTTTTTGCCACGGATTTTCGCGGTTGAACACGGATTTTTTGAGAATATAAGTCAGTCATCTTAGTGATATAAGCAGTCATACCGGAAGGAAGCCGGAGGTACTACGGCTTGCTATCCGAGAGTGCCTCCGTGATGACACCTATTTTATTTAGGTCAGTTTTGGACAATCATATCTTATCAGACAAACTCCTCGAATCCGTGTTCATCCGCGTTAATCCGTGGCTAAAACTTCACCAAGTCCACCGGTAAAGTCGCGGTGATTTTTGTACCCAATGCGGTTTTTCGTCAAAATATCGATATCGCATGTGGACCATCGGACGGAATAGTGCGCGGTCAATTCGCGAAGGATAGATATATTCGCTGATGCCTTTCTGTTTTTGGATGCCCCATTCGGGGACGTGTAACACGCCATCACACAAGTAGCGAATATAAAACGGACCGTTATCCACAACCCGGCTTTGGTAAATATCTGCCTTTAAGTCTCCGGATTGAAGTTGAATCCGGCGGCACGGTCGAAGTCCGAAAACATTCAATTGTGGCTCATCGGTGGTAATGGGATCAAATTGCGAAATAATCTGCTGGTTCTCCCGATCGATGAGCCAGCCGCGGTATTGGCGGCCGGACTTTTGATTCATTACATAAAAAACCAATGTCGCTTCCGGGAAATGCACACGCCCCCAATACCAGTCGCGAAAAGCTTCCTTCATCGGCTCTGAGCCATAATTATGATCGTGATAGCCCGAGCCTTTAAAATCTATTTTATCCTGATGATACCCCGATATGCTCAACACGCCTGTAACCTCAGCGGCAGGCTGCACCAAATTCCATTGGTGTCCGCCTGATGATTGCTCATTCAAAAGCTCCCTGTTGGTAATCGGACTGCTGAACGTCAACTCTCCCTCAAGAGCATCCCCGTTTGGAAGCAATTCATTTAAGGTGAGATGATAACTTAACCGATTTTCTTCAGACTGCTGACTAAATCTATGAGGTCCGATCCCCACCTGCAGCGGCTGACTACCAAAGGAAGCATCCGCCTTTGAAAACTCGGTTAAACTATACCAAACCGGCCGGCCTTTGTCATAAACAGAAATACTAACAGCCGGATAGCTTTCCGGATGAGCCTTTGTGCCATCACCATTTTGAATGCATTGATTGTACTTCGGAGAAAAAGGTATTCCCTCGTAAAAAATTACTACGACAGCTTTCTCTGCATCCTCACTTACCGCATCAAAATACCACCACTCGTAGCTGCCAGCGGGTTTATCGGGCGTTTGATCGTCTTTTTTCCAGTCGGATCGTATTTGCAAGGATAATTGTATTTAGTGAATTACAAACTCGAATATATACACGAAAACCCACATATTCATTCCGGAAACCCTGCAATCAAGGTGAGTTGGCATTCTATGCCTGTGGCAAACTACTAAGCTGACTAATACAGGCTATTGAAGATTACTTATCCGGACTTGGCAGCTATTAACCTGGGATGGCAAAGATGTTTTTCTTGACAGAACTCCCACGGTTGAGTACTTTT
>SLJN01000301.1 GCA_007135115.1 Balneolales bacterium | reverse complement strand
TTGATCACCGGCAATTTTAGTATCAAGATTCCGGATGCCTTTTTCTTTCATCCGAAGGAGTTTGCCGGGCTGGGTGCCGGGATCGACTTTGAGTTTGGCCTTGCCTTTCAGGGTCGGCACTTCAACCTCTGTACCCAGAATGGCATGGGGAATACTTATCACGAGGTCGTAAAAGATATCATCGCCGTCGCGTTCAAATTGCTCGTGTTCTGTTTCTTCAATCAGAACAATGAGGTTGCCGGGCGATCCGCCTCTTAAACCGGCATTACCCTGGCCGCGCAAAGTGATGTAATTCCCCTTTTTCACTCCAGCCGGCACCTGCACTTTGATATTTTCTTCGCCACGAACCCTGCCTTCGCCGCTACAGCTGCCGCACTTATTTTTAATGGTTCGGCCTTCTCCCATACAGGTAGGGCAAGGTTGCACATTCACAAACTGACCAAACATGGTTCGGGAGACCTGGCGCACCTCACCTACACCGTCGCAGGTGTCACAGGTCATAAAATCACTTTCACTATCGGCGCCGGTGCCGTTGCACTCATCGCAATTAACAAACTTTTTGACTTTGAGCGTCTTTTCGGCTCCGAAGGCGATATCTTCAAGAGTGAGATTGAGCCGGAGCTTCATGTCATCGCCGGGGCGCCCGGCTTCGGTTCTTCCGCCGCCACCACGACGGCGACCACCGCCAAAAATATCACCGCCGAAAATGTCATTGAAGTGGCTGAAGATATCATCAAAGCTGACATCTTCGAAGTTAGGCTCCTGAAAGCCACCGCCGGACATTCCTGCATGACCAAACCGGTCATAGCGAGCTCGTTTGTCGGGATCTTTCAGCACCTCAAAGGCTTCTGCGGCCTCTTTAAACTTTTTTTCAGCTTCCGGATCATCTTTATTCTGATCCGGATGAAACTGCATCGCTTTTTTTCGGTAAGCTTTTTTTATTTCTGTATCAGAAGCGTCCTGGCTGACTCCAAGGACTTCATAGTAATCTCTTTTCGACATGTGCTTTATTCGCTAACAATAACTTTTGCGTGCTTAATTACGCGATCACCTAATTTATAGCCGGTATCCACGACTTTTAAAACGGTGTTGCTTTCGGTTTTGTCATCACTGGCGGGTTGTCTCATCATGGCATCATGCAAATCCACATCAAAAGGGACCAGCTCTGCCTCGATGGGTTCAACGCCATACTCTTCAAGGATTTTCTCAAACTTTTCAGCAATCAACTGCACTCCCTCCAGAAAACCCGAATCGATATCGGCCCCTTCGGATGCCTTAAGCGTTCTCTGTAAGTCTTCACGTAAAGGCAGGAATTTTTCTATGGCCTCAATTTTAGCATTTTCGGCATGCCGGAGGCGCTCTTTTTCACTTCGCTTTTTTACGTTATCGAGTTCAGCAGTTTTACGCAGAGCGATATCCTTCTGCTGTTTCATTTCATCATTGAGCTTCCCGATAATATCATCTTTTTCAGCTAATAGCCGGCGAAGTTCATCTTCATCATAATCAACATATTGATCGGCCGCCGGTTCACTTTGCTGCTCATCTTTTCCATCAGCTTCCTGACCGTCGACCTGTTCCTCAGTTGAGGAGTTATAGCCATTCTTGATGTCGGAGTTCTCCTCCGGAGATTCGTTTTCTTTGTTTTGTTCCTGATCGTTCATGATTAAATACTTTTTGTGTTGACAATCTAAACTTACTCGTTGAAACCTATCTTATTAAACCTGCTGGCAAGTTGTTCCACCAATGCTACCATCCGCGGATAATTCATGCGAGTCGGCCCTACCAACCCAATCGTTCCCTTAATATTGCCAATGCGATAATTGGTAGATACCACACTACATTGCTCAATCTGTTGAAGTTTGTTTTCATTACCGATCCGCACGACTACCTCATCATCATTTTGAGCCAATTCTTTAGCGTCATCAAACAAGTGGACAATCATATCCTCGTCCTCTACCAGTTCAACGATGCTTCGATATTGGCTCAGATCGGTAAATTCGGGTTGTAGCGCTATGTATTCCACACCACCGAAATGAAAATTGTGTACATCCCGATTGTCGAAAATGGTATCGGCGCTATCGATAAACATGCGGATGAGCCCGGTTTTATCCTCGGCTTCGTAGTCGGATAGCATCAAACGGATTTTGCGGGGAATCTCGGATAGCACAATTCCGGATAGCCGTTCATTCAATACTCTGGTGATGGAGTCGAGCTCATTCCGGTCAATTTCTGATTCCACTTCAATAGAAATGGTTTTAACGAGTCCGCTTTCGACGGTTAAGACAATCATCAGCCGGGTAGAACTGAGGCTGATCAGCTCGAGTTTCCGGAAGACCCCGCCTGCAAGTTTCGGCGCAACGACCACGGCAAGTAAGTTGGACAAACGCGCCAGCATGCGTGAAGCCGATTTCACAGCCTCATCCATACCAACATTGATGTAATCACTAAGCCGGTCGAGATGTTCCAGCTCCTTGTCACTAAGATTAGAAACTCGCATCAGGGAATTAACATAATATCGATATCCCTCATCGGTAGGAATTCGACCGGCGGATGTATGCGGATGTTGTAACAAGCCTTTTTTCTCAAGGCTCGTCAACGTATTGCGGACCGTAGCCGGACTGATATTCAACTGATGTTTATCCACCAGAGTCTTCGAAGCTACGGGACTCGCAGTAACGATAAAATTCTGTATGATGTACTGGAGCAGTTCCTGCTCTCTGGGCGTTAATTCCGGCAAATTTTCCCGTTTTGCAATGGTAGATTTGTTTGACATAGCAACCTCTAAATATAATAAAAACTCAACAGATAAGCCTCCCCTAATCCATAACCAAAACATCAACGTGAATACCCATCTATTATGATGATTTCAGCAGATGCACAATAGCCTATACTTTCTTAATTTATAGCCTCATTCTATGGGTAATGTTTCAGACGCTACTCACATTTGATAACGCAGTATCATACTGGGTAAACATAGCATTCAGGGAATAATTAAATCCGACCGGATATCATAAACATTTTGTATATGGATGTTCCATATAAGCACGGGGGCAATGCGGATCAAAGGTAACAGATACCTATTTATTGTAGTTTCTACGGTCTTACTTTGGGGGATGAGTTTGCTCGAATCAGCCGAAGCCCAACCGGGAAATTTGCGCGTATTTAATATGCGAGCGGGATTTTATTCCGGCCCCGTACAGTATATCGGCCCGTTAAATCCGTCTGTTTTTGGCGATCCGATAACCTATCACATCGATGAGAGTGAGGATGACCCCGAAGAGCTT
>SLJN01000349.1 GCA_007135115.1 Balneolales bacterium | reverse complement strand
TGATCGCAAAGTAATCACCGATCTCAACCTTTTGGGCCTGCAGAACAAAGCCTATGAGGATTTCAACAAAGCTATCTCCAAACCTTCAGGTATTGTGATTATAACCGGACCGACCGGAAGTGGTAAATCCACCACCTTGGTCGCAGCGCTCTATTCCGTACTGGATCCGTCCAGAAACGTACTTACCGTGGAGGAACCGGTGGAATATCTGATTAAAGGAGCCCGGCAATTGCGCCTTTCAGAAAACATGAGCTTTCAGGATGCCATGCGCGGTATTCTGCGACATGACCCGGATATCGTACTTGTTGGGGAGATTCGCGATTTGCTTACAGCAGAAATTGCCATCAAACTTGCAAATACCGGTCACCTGACGTTTTCTACCTTGCACACTAACGATGCACCAAGCGCTGTCGCAAGACTTTATAAAATGGGCGTTGAGCCTTTTCTGATCGCAAGTGCCATCAACATGGTAATGGCCCAGCGGTTGCTTCGCCGACTCTGTAAACACTGCAAACAACCCATGCGCCGGCCTGATGTTGAATTGGCACAGTCACTTGGATTTACTCAGGAAGAAATTGACCAGACGACATTCTATAAAGCTGTAGGATGTGAGCATTGTCACAAAGGATTTAAAGGGAGAGTGGCGATTCATGAGGCGCTTTATTTTGATAAGAATATCAAAAAAGTGATCTACGATTCCGGAACAGAAATCAACGAAGATGGCATTCGGAATACGGCCATTCAAAATGGCATGTTGACGCTCCGCGCATCAGGCAGAGAGCGGGTGAAGAGCGGGGATACAACCATGCAGGAAGTTCTGGCCAATACGCTGGAAGATGAGTTATAACAAAAGAGGGAGAACAGGAAAATGGTCGATACATCGGATCTCATATTAGTAATAGCGGCATTGAGCATGTTCGGGATGATTCTGACAAATGCCAATCGTGTCATTTTCGGCAACCAGAACTCTATAGTTCATATTGAACATGAGGCTGCCGGAATTACCCTGGCAAATGAAATCATCGACGATGCCCGCAGGAAAATGTTCAACAGTGCTTTGGCTGATGGCCCGGAAGGCAATTGGCCGGCGGATTTTTCCACCGATTTCGGGGCGCCGGCTGGTGCTACTGATCTCAATGATTTCTATGCATGGGAGCACTATCACAACTATCAGGATACGGTTTCAACGGATCAGGGACAGTGGTTCCGGTCGGTGGAAGTGCACTTTTGCGAGCTTGATCAACCCACAGAAATAGTCCAGGAACCGACTTTTCACAAACGGATGGTCGTGACGGTTGAGCCTCTTGATAAAGGCACCGGAGTGGAGATGTCTTCGGTAAGAACAGCCCATGAATTTTACACACCTGATTAAATCAAAAAGGGAGAAGATATGCCAATCGGATATTTAGCAGGAGTGATAGTAGGAGGTTTGCTGATGATCTCGGTGATCACACTTACCAACCGAATGAATGAAAGTTCGGGCCAGGTTTCTCTTTACCACACTGCCCGTATTCAACATAACAACACCACAGAGTGGATGACGGATGAACTCAGAAAAATCGGCTACCGGGTACAAGAAATTCCGGTTGAACAGGCAGACAGTACCTCCATTACTTTTTATTACCGCCGGTATGATCAAAGTGAACCGGTTCGGGTACGGTGGTATCGGGAAAATAGTCAGCAATCTGACAGGTACATCTTAAAAAGAGAGGAAAACGGAAATACAGCTGTGATTAACCATAATCTGAAGGATTTCTACTTTAGCTATAGAGACCCTCAGGGTCAGAAATTGTCTGATCCGGTTAATCCTCAGCAAATACGTGAAATACAACTTCGGGTTGAAACCGAGCCCGCCGATCAGTGGGGCCGGCAACCACTATCTACTCGCTTTGAAACGAGTATCGTACCCAGAAACTTAAATCTGTAAGGGAGCTAATATGGGACGTCCACTACTCATCATCATTACGGGGCTGACGGTAATTTTCGGGATTATCCAGCTCGGGGTATGGCAGCGTTTTTCGATGCTGAGTGAAGAAAACGCGAAATCCGCGGAAACATACGATCTGCGCCATCATGCGAGAAGCGGTCTGGATGAAGGCATTCGCAGAATCAGCCACGAGAGCAGCGCTGAGTTTCCATTTGAGTTAATTACGGATGGAGTCACAACCAGTGTAAGTCTTAGTGAGGGCTCCGGCAATGAGCTGGAACCTCATCAAACGAGGATCAATGCGGTATCAAATGGCTATGGTGACAAAGTCTATGAAGCTCATGCCATCGTACAGCGTCCGGAGCCGGTTCCTCAGAGTCGTGGAGCTATTGGGATGTATAGCGAAAACAATCACATGAACATCAGGGGAAATGTGAAGATCAGCGGGAATGATAAATCAGGATCGGGCTCAAACTTACCCGGAATTACGGGGGCATCTGATAAAGACGATGCACTCAGTATGAGCGGTCAGTCTTATACCATCGAAGGTGAGCCGGAAAATTATATGAAGGATGATGATATCAATCCTGATGAATTGAATGAATTTTATGAACGCTACATGGAAACCGGTCAACGCTACACCGACGAGAGCTCCAGTTTTGGGACACCGGACGATCCTTCAGTGATGATTATGGAGGGAGAAAATAAGTTCAGTGGGGGTACAGGTACCATGGGTGGTGTTATGGTGGTGCCCCCGGGTTCAAAACTGGAACTTGGTGGAAGTTTCGAGTTTGAGGGTCTTATCGTAAATCTCGGGGAGCTTCAGATTCGAGGAAATGTGGAAATACGCGGCGGGGTGATGTTCGGTGAAGATTCCGAAGGAGATTTTGATGATGCCGAAAGCGATGAAATGACCGGAACTTCACGCATCTATTATGACAGCGATGTCATCGGGAATTTAAAGAAAAGGGTTGATGTTTCCCGCCCCAACGAACCCAAACAAGTGGTGGCGCTCTATGAATAACGGAGATGTAAATAGCTATACGCAAGTACTTGAAGACCAGAGTGTCAAAATTTTGATGGATAGTATGCTGTCAAAAATACCCGATTCACTGCGGGGTGTGGGGTATCATAAAAAATTGGGTGAGATGGTAGAGTCTCTGCCTGAAGATCAGCGAAGTCTACTTCGGGAAGAAATAGAACAACATCTCAGAAATATGAATCCCCTCGATGCCTCTGACATAGACATTGGAGGTGCAGGATGTGCCGGACGGGTCTGGTACCGTATCCAGGGAGTAAAAAAACCAGGCGGTAAAAGGCACAAGTATTCCATCAAACAGACAGATCTGCTGCTGCATAATC
>SLJN01000042.1 GCA_007135115.1 Balneolales bacterium | reverse complement strand
TTCAAGGCAATGGATAGGTGTGGCAACTGTTTTTATCGCACTGTTTCTCCTGCTGCCTAATAAACGGAGAATGCTGCGAGAACCATTCAGTGCGGCCTGGCTTCTGGTACTTCTCTTTTTAGGTACCGGTATTGGAGATGGGTCACTGAAAATATTTGAGGTTGAATTTTCATCTCTGATAACTAAAGAACAATTCATGGGCGCCGTCTTTATTTGCTCCACCATTGTAGGATTTATCGTGATAATTGCTTCAGGAAACTTTAAGTTTACAAAACAGGAGATTTTGATGGGGTCCATTATTGGAATCCCCAATCTCTATTCTGCTATTTTCCTTATTGAAGCACTCGAACGAATGAATGGTGCAATTGTTTACAGTACAGTAAATATCCTCACAGTTTTGGGGGCAACTATTCTGGGAATGGCCCGCTGGGGTGATAAACTCACAAATATTCAGTGGGCCGGTATCGTAGTAACGATCATATCAATTTTACTTTTAGTGTAATGAAAGAATCAATACTGCATCAGATTTTTACCAAAAGCGTTGGCCTGAAGCGCAGGATCGTATTTCCCGAGGCAGGTATAGACCCCCGGGCCTTGCATGCAGTTTCAGATTTAGAGAAAGCGGGAGCGGTATCACCCATTCTGTTAAGTATCGACAATAACGTTCAGGCGCTTGCTGATGAAATCGGCGTCAGTTTTTCTGATAAAGTCACCATTATTGATGTCGGGGATGAACAGGGCCAAAAAAAGCGGGTCAAATTTTTTGAGGAAAAGCTGAGCCATAAAAATCCGTCGCCCGAGCAAATTTTAAAGCTTGCATCCGACTCGGTGATGACAGCCGGCTGGCTCGTTGCAACGGGCCGGGCAGATGGGGCAGTGGCAGGTTCTATCGCCTCCACCGCTGATGTAATCCGCGCGGCACTCCGCACAATTGGTACAGCCAAAGGCGCAAAACTGGTATCGAGTTCATTTTTGATGGAGATGGCCGGCGGCAGAGTACTCACCTATGCTGATTGTGGCGTTGTGCCTTATCCCGATGCAGAACAGCTTGCTGATATTGCCATTACCTCCGGCTATACACATCAGGTTTTAACCGGCCAGGATCCATCCATCGCATTTCTTTCATTTTCAACAAAAGGCAGCGCACTGCATGAAAGTGTGGATTTAGTTCGCAACGCACTTTCAATTGCATCACAAAAGAAGCCAGACTGGCAAATGGACGGAGAACTGCAATTTGATGCGGCTTTTATGCCTGAGGTTGCTAAACGAAAAGCTCCTGGTTCCCCGGTTGCCGGAAAAGCGAATGTTTATATTTTCCCCAATCTCGACGCCGGAAATATCGCTTACAAAATCACTGAGAGAATTGGCGGTGCAACAGCAATCGGCCCAATTTTGCAGGGGTTGGCAAAACCCTATATGGACCTCTCACGCGGCTGCTCAAAGGATGATATTTTCTACGCCGCATGTATTGCATCCGTTCTTTCAACTCAGGAATAGATAACACATCTCGCAATCTTTAATAAGCTGAGTCAATGAGATCAATAGTAAAACTCAATTAGCTGATATTAATCTGTTTACGGATTTTAATTCAATCCCAAAAGGGCTTTAAACCGGCAGTAAAATTCCTTATCTTTATTCATTCCAAATAAGGATAAGCTTTCCCTATCATCTGCGTTTTGAACATCTGTTCTTTGCAGTGTGCCCTGAAAGCAACAAGAATATAAATTAAATTTTGGATCTACATGAGTGAGACTAAAGAATTAGAATCGATGATTGGTGAAGAGTATAAATACGGCTTTTCCACCGATGTTGAATATGACGATTTTCCAAAAGGACTCAATGAAGATATAGTCCGAATGATCTCTGAAATTAAGGATGAACCGGAGTGGATGACTGAGTTTCGCCTTAAATCATTTCGGGCATGGAAGGAGATGGAAGAACCTGACTGGTTTAACGCTACTTACAACAGTCCCAAATTTGATGAAATCCAGTATTATTCCTCACCGAAGGACCGGCCAAAAGTAGACAGCCTCGACGATGTTGATCCAAAGATCAGGGAAACGTACGAGAAGCTGGGTATCCCGCTTGATGAGCAAAAGATGCTCTCTGGTGTTGCCGTTGATGCTGTGTTTGACAGTGTGTCGATCTTCACCACATTTAAGGAAAAACTGGGCGAAGCCGGTGTAATCTTTTGCTCCATATCTGAGGCTGTTCAGAAATATCCTGAGCTTGTGAAAAAATATATGGGATCTGTTGTTCCGGCGAGAGATAATTTCTATGCTGCATTGAACTCTGCGGTATTTTCAGACGGGTCGTTTTGCTATGTACCGAAAGATACCATCTGCCCGATGGAGCTGTCTACCTATTTCCGCATCAACAATATGGATTCAGGCCAGTTTGAACGTACGCTAATTATTGCGGAAGACAACAGCCATGTGAGTTACCTCGAAGGCTGTACCGCACCGATGTACGACAAAAATCAGCTGCGTGCAGCGGTTGTTGAGCTGGTGGCAATGGAAAATGCTGAAAACAAATATTCCACCATTCAAAACTGGTACTCCGGAAATGAAGAAGGCGTTGGGGGAATCTTCAATTTTGTTACCAAACGCGGACTTTGCAAAGGAGATAACTCTAAAATTTCCTGGACTCAGCTCGAAACCGGATCAGCCGTTACACTTAAGTACCCAAGTGTAATTATGAAAGGTGATAACTCTGTGGGAGAATTTTTCTCCGTTGCTGTTACAAATCAACGCCAGCAGGCAGATACCGGAACGAAAATGATCCACATTGGGAAAAACACCAAGAGCACGATTATTTCGAAAGGTATATCTGCAGGTAATTCCAACAACAGCTATCGTGGTGCTGTCAAAATCAGCAAGAAAGCGGAAAATGCCAGGAATTACTCTCAGTGCGATTCGATGCTGATTGGACAGACGTGCGGGGCACATACGTTTCCGTATATCGAATCAGCAAATCCCACCGGAAAAATTGAACATGAGGCAACAACATCACGCGTAGGAGAAGACCAGATCTTTTACCTGCAACAGCGCGGATTGAGTGAAGATGACGCAATATCACTGATCGTAAACGGCTTTTGTAAAGAAGTTTTGAAAGAGCTGCCGATGGAGTTTGCAGTTGAAGCGAATAAATTGCTGGGCATCAAACTTGAAGGTAGTGTTGGGTAAATCTACCGGGGTTGTTTATTTAAGGCTAATGAGTCTGCATAGTGAACACCCCTCCCTCCCGGAAAAGCACCGTTAGTACTCCCCTCGAGGGGAGACTTTTCGAAAAACAATATCAATATCAAATAAAAC
>SLJN01000140.1 GCA_007135115.1 Balneolales bacterium | reverse complement strand
TGATAAAAGCTATGATAATTATCAGCAATGGTGTGAGGTGATACGTGAAGGAGGTCAGGATTTCTCATACATCCAAAATTGGGTTAGCTGCTTTGCACTTGCTGTGAATGAGGAAAATGCTTCTTTCGGCAGAATAGTGACGGCCCCTACCAACGGAGCAGCCGGAGTGATACCGGCCGTCCTTCAATACCTTGTAATTTTTAAAAAAGATGTATCACATGATACCGTATTTCGGTTTTTATGCACATCCTCAGAAATTGGCAGCATATTTAAAAAAAGGGCAACAATTTCTGCAGCTTTAGGAGGGTGCCAGGCTGAGATCGGTGTATCATCTGCCATGGCAGCGGCAGGACTTACCGAATGTTTGGGCGGAACAGTGGATCAATGTCTGATGGCGGCTGAAATTGCTATGGAACATCACTTAGGTATGACGTGTGATCCCATTGGAGGCCTGGTTCAAGTACCTTGCATCGAACGTAACACCATGGGTGCCATAAAAGCTATAACTGCGGCACATCTTGCACTTCAAAGTGAACCAAAAGATGCCAAAGTTTCTCTTGATGGAGTAGTTGATACGATGTGGGAGACAGCACAAAACATGAATTCCAAATATAAAGAAACATCAGATGGTGGCTTAGCAGTTAATATTCCTATCAGCTTAAGTGAGTGTTAAATGTATACGTTGTTTCATTTTTCAATCAATCAAATTTGGCGTGCAGTGCTAAATTCACAAAACACGACTCAAGATATTGGTTAAGTAATGCTTGCGATAAAAGTGGTTTCTTAAAGACACGAAATAGTTTCACCTAGCCGGGTAAAAAAAGACGGTCTTCGGATGTTTCATTCCGGGGGCCGTTTTTTTTTCCAAATCCCGGATTTACCTTGTCAGGTGATTCGACATCAGGTATAAAGTTGATGGCATTAACCCTTCCCGTAAGTCCTTTAATCGGCTTCTCCTAACAAAACCTTACTTATTGACGTTATAGCTGCATTAATATATATTCTTTTTTCTGGAAGCGCTTTTTTGGTGTGGGAAATACAAATACCATCCTTTCATTACAACAAACAGGAGATGTCTATGTCAACGAAAACCAATACACCCGAAATGGTGGATCGACGGGAGGAGAAGGCCTATGAGGATCATCTTGGGTTGGTGGATATTGATTATGTGGAATTTTATGTCAACAATGCCAAACAGGCTGCGCATTGGTATGAGACCATGTTCGGCTTTGAAGTGGTGGGTTACAGGGGGTTAGAAACCGGTGTTAGGGATCGCACTTCGTATCTGCTTGAGCAGGGAAACATCCGCCTTGTATTGACAGCACCGCTTACCGAAGCCTCGCCCATTGCTGAATTTTGCAAACAGCATGGTGATGGCGTAAAAGATATTGCTATGCTCGTCGAAGACGTAGACCGGGCTTATGAGGAATGCATCAAAAGGGGGGCAAAAGGAGTCATAGAACCTCACGATGCCGGGGATGAAACCGGCTCAATCCGTCACGCGGCCATTGCAACTTACGGGGATGTTATCCATTCATTTGTCAACCGGAAATCATACGAGGGGTTATTCTGGCCCGGGTTTGAAGAAAAGTCATCACTGAATACCGTAAGCCCGGTGGGAGTCGAATTTATCGATCACTGTGTGGGCAATGTGGAATTAGGCAAAATGAACACCTGGGTTGACTTCTACCGCGAGGTACTCGGTTTTGAACAGTATATTCATTTTGATGATCAGGATATCGCCACCGAATATTCGGCATTGATGTCTAAAGTAATGGCCGGCGGCCGGGGACGGATCAAATTTCCTATAAATGAGCCGGCTGAGGGTAAGAAAAAATCTCAAATTGAAGAGTACCTTGATTTTAACGGCGGTCCGGGCACACAGCACATTGCGCTTCTCACCGGTGATATCGTGGCTACGGTCGAGCAGCTTCAGAGCAATGGGGTGGAGTTTCTCAAAATACCGTCTGAGTATTACCGGCAACTCACCGACCGGGTTGGTAAGATTGATGAAAATATCGAAGATCTGGAGCGGCTCGGCATTCTTGTTGATCGCGACGATGAGGGGTATTTGCTTCAAATTTTCACCAAGCCTGTTTCGGATCGCCCGACGCTGTTTTTCGAAATTATTCAGCGAAAAGGTGCCCGCGGTTTTGGAATTGGTAATTTTAAGGCGTTGTTCGAAGCAATCGAGCGCGAGCAGGATTTGCGAGGTAATTTATAACAGCTATCTACTTAGTGCCTGTGTAAAAACACCTGTTGCCATTTTGTAAATAATAGGTAATTAAGGTAATTCAGTAGATTAAGGTAAAATTGGTACATGACTGCCAATGAATTGTAGGGACGCAATGCATTGCGTCCCTACAACCAATCAGAAGTTCTTGCTATGATTTTCGGTTTTTTGCCCGGAAGTCATCATTTTTTGAATAGATTTTACGGATATACCCTCATAAAACGACCCAATCAGCATGATCTATCACAAACTCGGAGAAATCCCCAGAAAGCGCCACACGCAGTTTCGCCGGCCCGACGGTGAGCTGTACACCGAAGAACTATTCGGAGCGGAAGGCTTTAGCGGCAGTTCTTCATTGCTTTATCATCACCATCCGCCGACGACGGTACACAAAGTGGATCAGGGAGAACCTGTATCTATCGAACCCTGGAATGAAGACTTACTGCGGCATCATCATCTGCTGACGCATGATATGCCCACAGAGGGGGATGCCATCAACGGCCGGGTTCCGGTTTTGTATAACGATGATGTGGTGATCTATCTGGCCAGGCCCGCCGAGGAGATGGATTATTTTTATCGCAACGGCGAACACGATGAACTGCTTTTCATCCATGAGGGAGAAGGTCACGTGCAAACCAATTTTGGCAGACTCCGCTTTGAACCATTTGATTATATCTACATCCCACGCGGGACCACGTGGCAGATAAGTTTTAAAACGGACCAAAACCGGATGTTGATCGTGGATTCTACCGGTCCGATTACCATTCCGAAACGTTACCGGTCTGAGTACGGACAATTCCTGGAAAATAGTCCGTTTTGCGAGCGGGATATCCGGCTGCCGCAGGAACCCTTGTTTTTTGATGAAGAAGGGGAGTTTGAAGTTCGTATCAAAAAACAGGGGCGGTTGCACCACTACACATTTAACCATCATCCGTTCGATGTGATTGGCTGGGATGGTCATTTATATCCCTGGATTTTCAACATGAAAGATTTCGAGCCGATTACCGGCCGTGTTCATCAGCCACCTCCGGTGCATCAAACCTTTGATGCGCCCAATTATGTGGTTTGCTCGTTCTGCCCGAGAAAATACGATTATCACCCTC
>SLJN01000322.1 GCA_007135115.1 Balneolales bacterium | reverse complement strand
TCAGATACCTTTCCGCGCGACGAAGTCGCGCTGTTTACCCCACACGTACTGTCGTTTCGACTGGAGGCGAGGCTTGAAATATGCTTAAACTCGGTGTGTGCCGAGCCGTAACGGAGAAATCTGTCAAAACGAGCAACTGCCCCTGCCAATAATTTCTACCTAATGAAATTAAAAACCAGTTCTACTGGCCCATGTAACGGCTTAATGGTGGCAGATCCCTCCACTACGGTTCGGCTAACATCGATACCATTATTTGCAGAGTCAGCTCACCTCTGGTCGGGATGACACTGGCTGTTGGGGGGGAGATAGCGCGGCTTCGCCGCGCAAATAACGGATAATTAGAGTTTCATTTTCTTGGAAAAACTTTTTTGTAAGAGTCGTGCAACACACACTAAAACCGACGGAAATCGATAAACTGCAATAGATTATGCCATAATAAATGGAATCTGTACTTCAATCCAAATTGCATAGCAGCTACCATTTCAATATCAGACCCCAAACCAACCTGTAAGGTCTGACAGCACCTTGCAGGTTTTGCCAGCCATGGAACAAGTCCAATTATTTATGCGATCAGAAAATTACATTAGAACTGCACTAATGCATCTGTTTCCAGAAATACAGCACCCAAGTATGAAAATTGACTTCTAAAAAACAGCATCTTACAAAAATATTTCTAACACATGCGGAAAACAAAAAAAGTCCGCCGAAACCTTTGATTCCGACGGACTTTAAATTTTTTCAGGAAGGATTAACCAATCAGTACACTTCCAGAAACATGCGTTTGGAAGGCCGTACATTCTTTTTAAGGTCCTCAGTTTCCCATTTATGCGGAGGTTTATCCGCCACCTCTTCTGAAACTTTGAGATAGCCTTCATATCCCTGCTGAGCAAGCAGTTTATACAGGCCGAGCTCCATTCCTTTCAATCCGCAGATATAAATCAGCGTGTTGTTTTTGAGGAGAATGGGATTTAGGATTTCCCAGGCATCCAGCAGCTTATACTGAACGTAGTGCTTGGTTCCGTCTTCACGGGGATCTTCTCTGGAAATGGACTTAAGGTAATGGAAGTTATCATGCTTTTCGGCGAGCTCTTCGAAAAAGTCGTTATAAAGTAGGTCTGACCGATAGGGGCATCCAAAAACAAGTACGATGTCATTTTTAACACCTTTTTCGAGCAAGTCGGTGACCATGCCGCGGAATGGTGCTATACCGGTTCCGGTTGCGAAAAAGACGTAGTTAAAATCTTCGGAGTTTTCCGGCAGTACAAACTTTTTGCCGTTCGGCCCGGTCATTTTCACAGTGTCGCCCGGCTTTTTCGCACACAAGTAGTTGGAACACAATCCGGTAAAAAGGCCTTGTGATTCTTGGTCCTCATCGACCAGGCGCTTTACGGTGGTTGAGATGATTTTCCCTTCGCCGTCTTCTCCCCTGGTCGGAGCCGCTACAGAATAGAGCCGCACTTTTGCAGGTTTGCCATTGCGCTCGGTCAAACCTTCCGGAATGATACCGATACTCTGCCCGCTTCTGACTTTACCTTCGAGTTCGGTACCACTAACATCAAAAGAAATGTGTCGAATAAAATTCGGACTGGATTGTAGTGTAGCAATCCGGTTTTCTACGATGGGTACTTCCACCGGATTTTTTGGTTTATAAAGATTTACGGCAACATCCGGAAAAATGATTTCCGGTTCAGTTTTAACATCAGTACTCATAGAAATTTTAAAGATTAATTCGAAACGTTAACGAAGGAGTCGATTGCTCCTCCCCGATAAATGTTCCCAGCTCTGGTTGAATCTCCCATGAAACCTTTTCGGTAATTCGATTCAGATAACGTGAAGAATATCGTAACAGTACAAGATCATACAGTAATAAAAATCCGCCCTGAATTATGACGGAGGTTCCAAACTGCCGGATCTGCGAAGAGTCCCCGTAGTGCAGCATACCTGCGCCGGCCATGATATAGCTGACATTCAATGAAGCATTGATAGCAACAATTCGCTGGAACCTCATCTCTTCACGCACCGTATCTCCAAAGCTGTTCTGTTCGGGAGTCGGCCGATCAGAAAAAAACAACGACGGTGTTACGATTGCCATGTTTATGGCACCCCAGGCGAGATTCATCAGGCCGAAATCCCGATATTCACTGGTTAGCATAGCCGCGCCGGTGGTTACATTCAGACCGCCCCACCCGAACAGGATCCATTCGAGTGACCGACGCTCATCCATCCGTTCATTATACATTTGCCAAAGCCTGTCCTCCTCATCGCTATTCTGTGCAGCAACCTGAGGTACAAAAGTTAGTAAAACTGCAAAAAGCACGATGAATAAAGCAGGCAACAGCATATGAGAAACTTTTGCCTCCTCTTCAATACCGGCTTGATGCCTTTGAGCCTTCTCTGAAGTATGGATGGATGGATAGTGCATCGCGCTCAATATAACCAATCGTATCTAATGGAAAAAACTGAAGTTATACCGGAAGCGCTTCCAATTTGCAAATATTCGGTAATAGTGATCTTTTTTCCCTAATCAATTACAAAAGCTTACCCGGCTTTGACACCTGCGATTTTCAGGCATAACATCAGTACGATCCCGTAGGCTAAATGCATCGTGATGCCTGCCAGAATAAACAGCCAGGGCACCCAGGTATCAAAATAGAAAATTCCGAAAGGTTCACCGGCTGCGCGGGATACCAAAGGTGAAACAACTAACCCGGCAAAGATGGAAATAGCAACTCCATAGATCACGCCCTGAGTCAGCCAATTACCGGGAATATATTTGGCCAAAAAGCAAACCCACAAGAGTGCCAACAGCACTCCCCCGACATTATAGGCAGCATTCCCCCAAAAGATGGAGTACGGCTCGGTTGGATGCATGGCATTAAAACTCTCTCTGAGTAAATAACCCACATCAATCACCGGCAGTCCCAAGCCTCCTTGCATAAAAGCAATCATCGTCATAACAAAGGTGGCGATCAATCCACTGAATACGGTTCTCCAAAAGGTATCATTACTGATCATAAGAAGTGCTCTTTATGCAACTATTGATATTTAGTTGAATATAAAAGCCTGACAGCTCGAAATAAACTGTCAGGCTTATCCTTTTCAATTGTGTGATTATGGATATATCACACGATCAATCCCTCATCCAGTCTTGTGAAGGTGGCTCACCGAACGGGTAGAATTGTTCAATATCTACATTTTCGTAGTCGAGCGCGTCCAGCCGAACAGTTCCGAACCAATCGCCGGGTGCATCAACGATGTGGATGGTTGGTGCGTAGCCGGTTTCATCAAAACCTCGCCGGAAATGGACGCGGGTTTTAAGTAAGAAAACATCATATTCG
>SLJN01000220.1 GCA_007135115.1 Balneolales bacterium | reverse complement strand
TAAAATGATAAAAAAGAATAAGCAAGTCACCGTTATTGATCACCCCATTGTAGCCCGCGATCTCACTATTCTGCGCCAGTCAGGCACAGATACTGCAGGGTTTCGGGCAGCAATGGCGCGAATTGCCACCATACTTGCTTATTTTTCTTTAAAAGAACTCCCACTTAAAGAGACACGGATTCAAACACCCATTACTGAAACAAAAGGGTACCAAATCGATACAGACATTATCGTTGTCCCGATTCTACGCGCCGGGCTTACCCTGGTTGACGCCATCATGAATTTTATCCCGGATGCCAAAGTGGGCCACCTGGGGATGTACAGAGACGAAACAACTCACGAGCCCGTTGACTACTATTCAAACCTTCCTGATGGAATTTCGGAAGGATTGGTGCTTCTGGTTGACCCGATGCTTGCCACGGGCGGAAGCGCAGACGATGCCATAGGGTTTTTGAAAAACAGGGGCGCGAAACAAATTCGTTTCACCTCTTTGATTAGTGCACCTGAAGGCTTAAAACGAATAACTGATAAATATCCCGATGTTTCAATCATCACCGCAGCAGTGGATGAAAAACTTAATGACGACGCATTTATCGTACCTGGACTCGGGGATGCGGGAGACAGGTATTTTGGCACTTCGTAGCATCATTCCACTGTTTGCAATCATCATTTTCCTGTTTACAGCTTGCGGGGAATTATCTGATTTTGACACTCGCCAGGTGCAATCAACTTTGAATGATTCGCTCACCACAACAACAGAAAGCTGGAACGTCAAGATGGTACTGATGAAAGATGGGCGCTCAAGAATACTGATTGATGGGTCCTATGCCATAAGTTACCAGATGCCGGAGCGAAAAGAAACGCATATTGATGGGCCGGTGTATGTCCAGTTGTTCGATTCAACCGGGGCCGTTGAAACTGAGGCCTGGAGCAAGCGCGCCGTCTACCTCGACACTAAAAGTGAGTTTGAACTCTTTGATTCTGTACGGGTCCAAACATCAACCAACCGGGAACTCTATTCTGACTATTTGAAATGGTCGGAACGGACAGACCGCATCACTTCACCGGATTTTGTTACGATCATTACACCATCAGATAGCATAGCCGGAACCGGTTTTGACGGGCTTACGGATCTATCCTCTTACACAATTGAACAACCCAGGGGGCGTTTCCTTGTCGATTAACATATTTCCTTTAAAAATAGCCCTCTGCCTGATTTTTATGGCCCTCCAGAGCCTGTTTTGGGGGCCACCTCAAATACACGCTCAAAGCCAGGTATTTATCGAAAATGCCGACCGGGCAGAAGGTGCTGTGCTGGATGGCCAAAACATCCGGAAACTGCTTGGGAATGTAGTACTGCGCACGGAAGAAATGCGGATGGAAGCAGATAGCGCTTACCAATTTATTGACCGCAACCTTATACATGCATTTAATATCCAAATTGAAACCGAAGATGAGGTCATCTGGGCTGATACGCTCTATCACAATACATTTACGGATGTGAGCCAGTTCCGGGGCCGGGTAATCATCGAATCGCCGGCAAACACGGTTTTCAGCGAAACCATCGACCTCATTTCCCCGCTTGACCTTGCTATTTTTGTCACTCCCGTCCGGTTTGAAGACGAAGACGGAACCTTAATTGCGGAATCCGGCCTCTATTACCAAGCGGTGGACAGCGCTGTATTTCGCGGAAATGTACAGCTTGCAGATACCGCTCAGTACCTGGAGGCAGACTCACTTTTCATGAATCGTTCAAAAGAACTATACGAACTGCATGGCAATGTGTTTGCCGATGATTATGAAGAAAAAGTGACCTTTACCGGAAATTATTTATTTGCCGATTCTGCCGGTTACCGGCTGCTTACCGGCGATGATGCCTGGATGATGGAGATCAGCGAAAATGAAACCGATACCACGCACCTGATAGGGAAAAAAATTGAACTCCAGGAAACGGATACCGCGTCAATCATGGATGCCTACCAGGATGTCCGGATATGGTCAACCAAATTTTCGGCTATTGCCGATACGGCAAATTACCAGGATGATGATGAGATGTTCAGGCTAAGGGGAAGTCCAATTCTCTGGCAAAAAAACATCCAGCTCACAGGCCCTTATATTGAGGCTACACTCGAAAATGACGACATTAAATTTTTACGGTCATACACCCGGCCAATTGTGGTAAAAGAAGATACGGTTACCGGCCGGTTAAACCAGATGGCCGGCGATACGCTCCACGCCTATTTTGAAAGTGGCGAACTTGAACGAGTCGTTGTTTTTGATAACTCAGAAATCATTTTTCATCAAAAAGATGAAGATGACGAACCCGATGGTTTGATGGAAATGATTGCATCGGGGCCATCAACAATGTTTTTCCTAGACGGTGAGTTCGATTTCTTTAAAGCGGAATCAAATATTGATGGATCCTACCTGGAAGAGGGGCCGCAGATAGCGGACCGCAGGCTGAGTAATTTTCAGTGGAATCCCGAAAGAAAACCGCAGCGGCCACCGATACAGCTACCGCGCCTGAGCCCTATTCCTGAAAAAATGCCCTTTGAATTACCGCCGCGATATATCAGGTATATTGAAGGGCGCGAAGAAATTGTTGAAGAGTAGAAAAAGTGAAAAATGAAAAATCATTATTGATTTTACTTTTCAACAAATGGTTTAAATTTCTTCTAATCAAGCCGCAAAAATCTGGTTTTCGTCTCGGAAGGCTTTAAACTCAAGGGCATTTCCGCTAGGGTCGAGAAAAAACATGGTGGCCTGTTCTCCCGGCTCTCCTTTAAACCGAATGTAGGGTGAAATTACAAATTCGACATTGTTTTCAATAAGCCGGTCTACAAGTTTATGCCATTCGTCCCATTCCAGGATTACGCCAAAGTGTTTTGCCGGCACTTCGTGGCCATCCACCATATTTTTAGCAGATTTCCCGGCATCGTCTGGGCTGAGATGTGCTACCACCTGGTGGCCGAAAAAATTAAAATCGATCCATTTTTCAGAACTACGGCCGGTTTCACATCCCAATATATCACGGTAAAAAAGCAGGGTATCTTCAAGTTCTTTGACGGGAAATGCCAGGTGAAAACGGGGAATTTTTTGATCTGTGCTCATGCTTGCAAATTTAAGTAGTGATTTTCCTGATGGTTTCTTTGAAAATAACAAATATCATCACTACTCCAATGAAGTTTGGCCGTTCAACACCTCTTTTCTAAATTTTTTCTCTGTTCTCAGCTTAAAACTCAACCGGTGATGCTCGGTATACCCATACGTTTTGAGCCCTTTAAAATGCTGTTTCGTGGGATATCCGACATTGCTATTCCACCCATAGACAGGAAATTCT
>SLJN01000128.1 GCA_007135115.1 Balneolales bacterium | reverse complement strand
GGATAAAGTTGAGCACAATTGGGTGTTCATAGCAAGCATCACAATTATTTAGAGAGATAGCAGATTGGTGATTGCAGATTGCAGATTGCAGAAGTGGTTGCTTGATAAAGACTTATGAAATAGTCATCACTTTTTGCCTTTGGATTTTGATCACTGTGAGATATCTATACGCAAGGCGATATCGAAAATTCCGGAGCGCAAGGTGTGCCAGAGATAGCGGAAAAAGGGGTCTTCTGAAGCTCGTTCGTGATCGATGGTGCCGGTGCGTAGATCATCAGGGTTTTCTGCCAGGTTTTCAGATCTAAGTGGAAGATCGTTAGCGAGGTATCCTACAACCGGGAATTGGTATCTGCTTTCATGGTCAGCTTTATCGATAGATTCGATGCTCAAGTCTTCATAGACAAGGTGCATGGTTCCTGAGCTTTGATCATCAACCATTTCAAATTCAAATTCCAGTTCGTGAGCTAACCCGCTCTTGATTTCAATGCCTTCAAGATCCATAAATATAGAATTTAACTCTTCCAACTCGAACGGGTCAAGGCTGCCGTTGCCGTTCATGTGGAAGGGGCCTTCATTTAAGGTGAAGTGGAGCTCGGTTTGAAGTTCTGCGTGATTTTCCAGATAGGTGGCAGCTGTGAAAATTACGGGTTCATCCGATTGAGAGTTGATATGTTCCATGTGAACGGAGGAGTTCATAAATGAAATGGTGCCCGGGCGCTCTCCGTCTTCGGCCAGTTGGGAAAATCGGATGTCGGCGCTGTCAATCATTATTAAACCGATATTTAAAGCATAGGGCAGATTCTGTATCATTGCATTTAGCAATTCCGGGTCCTCTTCATCCGGGTGTTTGGGAAGTTTGAGACTCTGCGAAACATGAATATCGAAGGTGCCCAATTTGAGTTGATCAAGTTGTACCAAGCCATCTTGCCGGAGCGCGGACGGGTCAATTGCCGTTGCGGAGATGCCCGTTGCCTCTACATCAAACATATTTGTTTCATATTCGATTGAGTTCATGAACTGGTCAAAACCGCCTATTGGGGTCAGCTCAAGAGAGGAAACCGAAAGAGTGCTATCCTGTTCGAGATATTCGAATTCGCGTAAATCAACCTGATACCGGTCCCCGAAGGATTTGAAACCGAGGGAGTCTATGGAAACCCGGTGATCCCTGATTGCGCTTGTGTCATCATCTGAAGGCGGATCGTATTTTAGGGCTGCGGTGAGATTGAAATCATTCAGGCGATCTGTCTCTTCTCCGTCCTCACGCCGGATGATTGTTCCATTGGTAGCTTCGAGTGCATCTATGGAAAGGGATTGAATGCCGGGGGAACCGAATGTTTCATCAGGCCAGTCCAACGTGAACGCGTCCATTTTAAATGTGGAAGCTGAGAGGTGATTGCCGAAAAGTGTACGAAAACAGAACCCTGAAATACTCAAGGTGTCAGCTTCAAATGCTTCTCGTCCGGACTCAGCGTCTGTAATAGAAAGAGAAGTTAGGGAAATGGCGCGGCTAACCGGATAGGCCGTAGCAGCTTCGAGCTTGATTTCATATCCGTGGCCGAGGGTATCAGAAAGAATATGCTGGACGTGCTCTTCATTAACTCCAAACCGAAGCCAGAGGAGCACGCCCGCAATTATAATAGCCAGGGATATGACAAGGCCTGACAGCGCTTTTTTCATGGCCTATCAGTTCCCATAATTAGGGTGTTTAACTTTATGAGGTCTACCAAGATCAATATTTATCGAGCATTTTTCGTATTTCTTCAGCGCTTTTTCCAAGCTTTTTCTGCAAACGGCCGATGAGCTCCTGCTCGCGGCCTTCTTCATATACCAGATCATCTTCTGTAAGCTCAGCGTAGTTCTGCTTGAGTTTACCTTTGATGGTTTTCCAATCGCCCTTGATTTGCCACTCTTTCATAATCTTCGGGATTTAGGGGTTAATCTTGATTGATCTATTATAACCATGATTCAGGAAAAATTATTCTTTTCCTGAAAAATGCCGAAACCATGATAAAATTCAGTGAGGTTTTCGGCTATACTGATTATAGCCTCATTTAATCTGCAGGCTTTTCAAAATAACTTCTGATGGGTTCAAAGGAGAATTGATGAGAAGTAGCTAAAGTCTAACATGGGATTAAAGTAAATCAGCTCATGTAAGATTAAAGCCAATAAATTTTACCGGGTCTCTACGACCTGTAGGAGAGTTTTATTAATACCAGGTAACAC
Source organism: Balneolales bacterium (assembly GCA_007135115.1). GTDB lineage: Bacteria > Bacteroidota > Rhodothermia > Balneolales > Natronogracilivirgulaceae > SLJN01. Next base: position 1,141 of record SLJN01000128.1, on the reverse strand, counting down.
GAAAGTTAACCGAACATGAAAACGAAAGATCATCGAACCGATTCAGGTGACCGGCTTCATCGTTTTACTTCACGAGATGGAACCGAAATAGTAGCCCGCGTAGAAGGGGAAGGTCCACCCGTTGTGTTATTACCGGCGGGCCCTGGTGATAGCGAGTTTAGCTGGCGCCATGTTGTTCAATTCCTCAAAGATCAATGCACCTGTTACATGCTCGAAACCCGGGGAAGAGGGAAAAGTGGTGACAGTCCCGATCATTCACCGGATCGGTTAATTGAAGATGTCCTGGAATGTGTTGAGAGCATTGATGAGCCTGCCGGCCTCGTCGGGTGGGGAAGCGCGCTATGGGCACGGGTGGCTGCTATAAACCCGGCTTCAATAGTTGCAGTTGTCGTATATGAGCCCGGAGCAGGAGAGGTGATGAGCAAGGAGTCGGGCAAACGAATGGGAGATATCTTTGCAAGCGTAGGTGAATTGGCGGAAGAAGGGCGATACAGTGATGCTGCACATAGATTTATTGTGGACTGCGATGTTATCTATTCACAAGATGATATTGACAGCGGCGCTCCGGCTGAGTTTTGGGAATCTGCCGCTCACCGCATTCCCCTGTTTCTGAATGAGAGCAAACAGGCTTCCGCCTCCGGTGCTCCCGGACCCACATCACCGGAAGTCCTTTCTAAAATTGAAATACCTGTTCTTTTGATGTACGGTGACCGAACGGGTAAGTGGTTCAGGAATTCGGTGAAACATGTAGCCGGTCACATCCCAAACACCAGAACTTGTGAAATACCGGATGCCGCTCATTTTGGGCCTCTCACACATCCTGCTGAGGTCGCCCATGAAATGGGGGAGTTCTTTTCCAGTCATTTCTCCAAAACGGCAACCGGAGACACCGAAGTGGTGCTGGAATGATGGTGAGGGGAGGGTAACGATTTAATATCATTTTCCGTCGGTTTTTAGTGCGTGTTGCATAACTCTTACAAAAAAAGTTTTTCCAAGATAATTAAACACTAATTATGCGCTATCTCCCCCCAACAGCCAGTGACCGAGTAGAGGGGGGCGTTGCCTTCCCCCTCCCTCACAGATCCGGACGTGCAGGATTCCCGCATCCGGTTCCTCGAATTATGGATTCACGGCTTTGTGG
>SLJN01000109.1 GCA_007135115.1 Balneolales bacterium | reverse complement strand
GTATTAAAATCCAACACAGGGTTTAAAAACCGGTGAGTACAGAAAAGTAGCCCCAATAAGCAACATCATCTCCTTCAAAACGAGCTTCCATTATTTCGGTTGGATTAAAAACCGAGAAGCCTCCTTCAAATGTCAGCGGCAGATCATCAAACTGATACGTTCCGGTGATATCGATCTCCTGACCCAGAAATCGGTTGCCGCCTGTATCGCTGGTTTCATGAAAAAAGTGATGCAGCCATATCCTGAAGTCAATTCCAGCGACATCAGCTAAGTGGGTTTTCAGATACAGATCAATTAAACCGCGCTCCATGGTGTTTTGCGGGATATTGATGAAATAATCCATGAAACCGTAAAACTTGTGACCTGTATGATAGGCCGGGTCAAATGAACCATAAAAATCGGAATCCCGGCCTGTACCAGAAAGGTGATCATATCCTAATTCAACTGAGCTCAGGCCGGTATCACTCATCCGGTATTCCAAACTACCGGTAAGCATATATGCCAATACCGTCTCATCGTGGAGCCTGCCCGTTTGAAACGCAAGCTCGGTTTGATACCCCAGCTGATCACTTAAATCGCCTTTGCTGTATCCGCCAATCGTGATTCGGGACATCCGGTAATCATCCTGAGACTCCTCCGGCATACGGATGCGATCCTGCTCCCAAAGCAGATAGGTGTCAAAGTTCATTCCATCCTGAAGGCGGGTCTCGGAATACAGTCCAAAAAGGTTTGACCCCTCGTCTGTAACAGCCTGTGTTGCTTGTCGTGTCGCGATAGGGGCATAGTCATGATTGTTTCGAATAGTCATGGCAATTACATCAAGGCTGCTGGTGCCGAAGTCAAGATCAACCACAACACCGTCGAAAACCCGGCCGACATTGTGCCAACCCACAGCCCCGAGAATTCGCTCGTTACCGTAAGACAGCTCCATTCTACCCACCCTGAAACCTACCAGATCGCTTAAAATCCGCTCACTCTCAATATATCCCTGGTGTAAATCCAGATTGCTTTCATTAGTTAGTGTTCCGGCCTGACCAAATACCCGGGAATCCTGCGCCTGTAGAAATATACTGAGGCGATCATCCAGTTGAATATCAGCACCGAGCCGGCTTCGCATGAGCGTGTAAGTATTAGGGGCCGAATCCGGATCAAAATTCCGGCTATCCATTTCGGAGCGAACCCGAAGCTGACCGGACCAATCCACCGACTGAGCGATTGCTTCTGAGCCGAGCATCAAAAAAATCACGCAAAACAAACCGATACGAAAAAACATAAATGATACTCTTGGTTGAGATTATCAGCTTCCGGCCGGGATGCTGATGACAAAACTCTTCGTATCCCGTTGAAACAATATTATATTAGATACCGTGATCCCGGCTGAGTTATGCAAGTTAAATAATAGGGAGGGATTACAAAAAACCATCTACCTGAAAATGAATCAGCAACACACCGCAGAAAACATAACCCTAAACCTTCGATGGTTCAGCGTTCTTGCCGAAAAGCGCGGGTGTAGGCATGAGTTTCTTACCGCCAATCCGAATATTTCGGGAAAAGATCTCATAGATCTTTTGGCAGTGCAAACCCCGGAAATTGATCAATATCGAAACTACATCCGGCTTGCCGTAAATCAGGATTACGCCGACTTATCAACCGTTTTACGGGACGGCGATGAAGTTGCGCTCATAACCCCGGTATCAGGAGGGTAATATGGCGGAACCACTCTTCGATACTTACGGACGAAAACACGACTATCTCAGAGTTTCTCTGACGGAACGCTGCAATTTACGCTGCCGCTACTGCATGCCCGAAGAAGGCATTGAACTCAGTCCGCGCAAACACATCTGCACGAGAGAAGAGTTGTTGTGGCTGATCGATGAATTTATCAGGCTGGGCGTAAAAAAAATCCGTTTGACCGGCGGTGAGCCACTAGTTCGCAAAGATGCGGGTGAAATAATTGACGCTCTTGCCGAACGCCCGGTTTCTTTGGCTATGACCACCAACGCCGTTCTTATCGATCGCCATATCGAACGGCTAAAACGTGCCGGACTAACCAACCTGAACGTATCGCTGGACGCTCTGGATGCCGACCGGTTCCTGATGATGACACGCCGCACGAACTTTGATAAGGTGATGTCCAACATTGATCTGTTAATTCGGGAGGGCTTCAATCTAAAAATCAATTGTGTCGTCATTCGCGGGATGAATGAAGCTGAAATCCCCGGCTTTGTTGAATGGACCCGCAACCAACCGATTTCCGTGCGTTTTATCGAATTCATGCCGTTTGACGGAAACCGCTGGCAGACCGAAAAGATGGTATCCTACGCCGAGATAATGGATCACATTCGCGAATATTTCTCTTTTGAAAAACTCGAGGATGCTCCAAATGACACCACCAAACACTACCGGGTGCCCGGTTACCGGGGAAATTTCGGGGTGATCAGCTCAATGACCGAACATTTTTGCGGGAGTTGTAACCGCATCCGCCTGATGGCTAACGGTGCCATTAAAAACTGTCTGTTTTCCGACTCTGAAACCGACCTGCTAACGCCATTGCGCAACAATGAAGCTGTAGAACCCATCATTCGCCAGGCCATCACGAATAAAAAAGCCAAGCATGCCGGCATGGATAATATCTCCAAACAAACGAATCGAACGATGACTACCATCGGAGGGTAATCTTGGCGGCTTCTCACTGGATTCATATTGGTCCGAAAATTCCGACTTTGCAGGAAGCGGTGGATTTTGTGAGTCTGGATACCTGCGGCGCCATCAACTCATTTTGCGGTCAGACCCGAAATCACGAAAAAGGGCGGCGGGTCACTACGCTTTTCTATGATTGCTACCAGGAAATGGCTGAAAAGCAAACGACACAGCTGATCCGGCAAATTAAATCCGAATATGAAATTGAAGGGGTTTCCTTGTTTCATAAAACCGGTGAAGTGCCGATTGGTGAGACCTCAATAATCATTGCCGCAAGTGCTCCTCACCGTCGCCAGGCCATTCTCGGCACACTTGAGCTGCTGGATCGATTCAAACAGGAGGTGCCGATCTGGAAAAAAGAATACTTCGCCGATGGCCCCGAGTGGAAGGAAGATCAGAAGTGAGTTCCACGGTTAGATTCCGTATTATTGGACGCTATGAACACACTCGGAATTGAAACCTCTTGCGACGAAACCGCTGCCGCCATTTACAATGATCGGGACGGATTGAAATCTAACATCATCGCTTCGCAGAAAGAACATGAAATCTGGGGCGGAGTGGTGCCCGAAATTGCTTCCAGAGCACATGATGAAAAGATCATCGGAACGGTTAACCTGGCACTCGATGAAGCCGGGCTGTCCATATCCGATATTGACCGGATTGCCGTAACCCAGGGCCCCGGCTTGGTCGGAGCACTATTGGTTGGACTCTGTTTTACCAAAGGCTTGTCACTGCAGCGAAGCATCCCATTCACCGGCGTCAATCATATTGATGCTCACGTGTATGCCAATTTTATCGAGCATAAACCGGAGTATCCGTTTATCAGTCTTGTGGTTTCCGGAGGCCATACCCAGCTTTCCAAAGTGGACGCACCGTTTAGCCATCAACTGCTCGGTAAAACGCGAGACGATGCCGCCGGAGAGGCTTTCGATAAAACCGGTAAATTACTGGGGTTGCCTTACCCCGCCGGACCTGAAATGGACCGGCTTGCCCAAAAGGGAAACCCGAAGGCATTTAAATTCCCGAAAGCGATGTTGAAAAGTGGCTTCGACTTCAGCTATTCCGGGCTAAAAACTTCCGTATTATACCGTTTACGGGATGAGCACGATGATTTCATCCGGGATAATCTTGCGGATTTATGTGCCTCGATTGTAAATGCCATCACGGAGGTGTTGGTTAAAAAGATACAATTGGCAGTCGCTGAAACCGGCATCAAAACGGTTTTGATTGCCGGTGGGGTTTCCGCCAATTCTATCTTTCGCCGGAAGCTGAATGAGCTGAGAGAAACGGATGGAATTGACCTGTATATTCCCAGTCCGGTTTACTGCACCGATAACGCCGCAATGATAGCAATCACCGGCCACTTGATGATGGAAAACGGCACCTATGGAAATCTGGAGATGCAGCCTTTTACCCGTTATAGAATGCAGCACGGATAACTTTCTTTTACAGAAAGAGTCGTAGTTTATCCAGACAAAGTTATTTCTCTTTCGTTTCAGAAGTTTATTTTAGCCGGGTAAAACCGGTTTAATATTTATCAGTAAAAAACATATCAGGCTTATGGATTTTTTAAAGCGTCTTGGAATTGAAGATCAAAACCCCGGAACCTGGTCCGGCTTAAAAGCTATGGACGATCGGGGAGATGAACAGTTAACCAGTTACTCTCCTATTGATAACAAACCTATTGCTTCGGTTAACTGGACTACGGAAGAACAGTATGATGATGTTGTTACCAATGCACAGCAAGCTTTTAAAGAATGGCGAATGCGTCCGGCACCGGAACGCGGTGAAATCGTGCGCCAAATCGGCGAGCAGCTGAGAAAACATAAAGACGATCTGGGGCGGCTGGTATCCCTCGAAAACGGCAAAATCTACCAGGAAGGACTTGGTGAAGTTCAGGAAATGATCGATATCTGCGACTTCGCTCTCGGCCAGTCCCGGCAGCTATATGGGTTCACAATGGCATCAGAGCGTCCTCTGCACCGAATGTATGATCAATATCATCCGCTTGGTCCGGTTGGCGTAATTTCGGCCTTTAATTTCCCGGTTGCGGTATGGAGTTGGAATACCATGATTGCTGCCGTCTGTGGCGACACTGTCATTTGGAAGCCTTCTGAAAAAACACCGCTTACGGCTCTGGCTTGTCACAATCTGGTTAAAAATGTACTCAAGGATAACGATGTTCCCGATGGCGTTTTCAACCTGGTTATCGGAGATCGAAAGATCGGGGAAAAGATGGCGAAAGACGAACGCCTGCCGCTGATCTCAGCCACCGGTTCTACACCGATGGGCCGCGATGTAGGTCAAAAAGTGGCGGAACGTATGGGCAAAACTATCCTCGAACTGGGCGGAAACAATGCCATCATTGTAAGTGATAAAGCCGATCTTGAGATGGCCATCCGAGCCACGGTATTCGGCGCTGTGGGAACGGCCGGTCAGCGATGTACCACTACCCGCCGGCTGATTGTGCATGAAAACGTTTATGATGAAGTCAAAAAGCGGCTGCTGTCCATTTACGAGAATATCACCATCGGCAATCCACTGGAAGAAGGCACACTGGTTGGGCCACTGATTGATCAGGAAGCTGTTGAAAACATGAAAAAGGCCCTGGAGCAAGTAAAAGAAGAAGGCGGCAAGATTCTTTGCGGCGGCGAAGTTCTCGAAGGCAAAGGCTACGAAAACGGACTTTACGTCACGCCTTCTATTTGTGAAGTTGAGAACGAATACGATATCGTCCAGAAGGAAACCTTTGCGCCTATTTTGTATCTCATCAAATATAAAACTTTGGATGAGGCTATCGAAAAACACAACAACGTGCGCCAGGGATTGAGCTCGTCCATCTTTTCTCTGGATATGCGCGAGGTTGAAACCTTTCTCAGCGCTAAAGGTTCCGATACCGGTATTGCCAATGTCAATATTGGTACCAGCGGTGCAGAAATCGGCGGCGCCTTTGGTGGCGAAAAAGAAACCGGTGGCGGTCGGGAATCCGGCTCAGACGCCTGGAAAGCTTACATGCGCCGGCAAACCAACACCATCAACTGGAGCGAAGAAATGCCACTGGCTCAGGGCATTAACTTTGATGTTTAAAAGACATCTGGTTCTCTCTGAAGAACTCAAAGCCGGCAGCCGACTGATTTCGGTTGCCGGTTTTTCCCTCCAGTATGAGTCCGAAACTTCTGCAATCTGCTATCTGCAATCAACAATCTGCTATCCGTTCGAACGGATGAGATGTTTTCTATGGGCACAATCGGATAACCATTGCAACCATCTCAATAATGCAAGAGATAGCAGATTGATGATTAACGACTTCTGATTGCAGATGTTCAGTCGGACCTACAAATAGTTATCACTGATATAATCCACAAAACCCCACGCTTCTTCGGCGCGATCTCCCTGATTTCGCCCTACGGATTGAAAAGCCCGGTATGCATCATAGGGGCGATCCATTTTATAGTATAAATGGCCGCGGTACCAGTAAATTTCCGACATGAAGTCACTATCGGAACTGTATCGCTGCTGCAATGTGCGGCTGTAATGAATAGCACGGTTATGATCACCTGAACGGGCGATAGCGTGCAATTTCAAAATTTCGAACTCTTTCACAAGGTCTTCATCATCGCCGGCCTCTGCGATAATATCATCTATTTCGGTGATACTTTCATCATAATTCTGATCATCCCACTGACCTCCAATACCGGCATAAAGGGTACCGGAAGTGATATCATGATCTTCCCAGGGTGTTGAGTTCAGGGAAAACGTTCGGGCTTCTATAGCTCCGATGTCTGCCGGAGGCTCTTCATCCGAAGTTAAGTTCAGGTAGAGGATGCTACCGCCGAGAATTAAAACCGAAATGATGATCGACAGGGCTACTGATCCCGTGTGAATATCAAACGGGAGTACTTTTTTACCTTCGGCTTTTTTTTGCTCCCGCTTTTTTCTGCGGATTTCTTTTTTCTTCTCTTTTCGTGCTTGCTTGTACTTTTTCCGCTCGCTCTTGATCAGCTCGAAAACTTCTTCTTTGGTCATTTCTTCGAGCTGCTTGCGTGAAACTTTGAGCTTCACCCGCTTTACATCTACATCATCGGGGTAATCCGACCCGCCGGTTACCGGTCCGTATTTTTTAGATTGTTTGGGTTTTTCCATGAACTTGATTAGCCAATGTTACCATTGCTTATTGCAACGTACATCTATCAGCAGAATGTATTTTTTGCCGTTTTGAAAACGCCAATATCTTTCGTTTAACCAGTTCAAAATAGTGTTCCTGTTGAATTACTTACTCATACCGGGTCAAAAGCTCGGCGATATCTGAAGCGGAGCCGGTATGCTGACCCTGGCTTCTTTGGGGTAATTTTCGCGAATATAATCCGGGACCACCGGATATCGGTCCAGCTCACCGAGCGATATAAATTTCAGATCCTTGAGCAATTGATCTTCCGGACTGTACTCCGGGTCGCTGCCAAGTTTGGCCGCATCGGGGTGTGAAGCGGTGACATCATAATAAAACTCAACGGCGTGTACTTTGTCTGAAATTACTTCGTGGATGTACCTTAGCGGACCGGGTGTCACCTGTAAACCGCACTCTTCCCGCATCTCGCGAATCAGCGTTTGGGAAAGTGACTCCCCGAATCTGACTCCGCCGCCCGGTGGAATCCAGATGTCTTCACCTGTAATCGGAGACGGCATCTGCACCAAAAGCAGTGCTTTTTGATGCTGCAATAACCCGTTAACCCTTATACGTACCTTTCCGTCAAAACTTTGCGGGACACTCATACTTGCTCAGCCATTTTTCGGCCCGGTAAATTTTTAATCAACTCGTGATCCTGAGCATAATCCACAGCTGCCTCGACGAATTTCACGAACAGTGGATGGGGTTCTTTCACAGAGCTTTTCAACTCGGGATGAAACTGAACGCCCACATACCAGGGGTGATCAGCCAATTCAACGATTTCGACCAAATTGGTTGCCGGATTAACCCCGGTGATCTTCAAACCGCTTGATTTTAATTGCTCAACATAGGCGTTGTTTAGCTCATAACGGTGGCGGTGGCGTTCATAAATAACTTGCTCACCGTAAGCTTGCCGTGCTTTTGAGTCTTCATTCAGCTTACATTCGAACTGACCCAGCCGCATGGTTCCACCCAATTCACTGATTTTTTTCTGCTCAGCCATCAAATCAATAACCGGATTGCTGGCTGATGATTCGAACTCAGTACTGTTTGCATCACTGATTCCGCAAACGTTTCGGGCATATTCAATCACCGCACACTGCATTCCCAGACAAATCCCGAAGAAAGGTATCTTTTGAGTACGTGCATATTCGATCGCGTGTAGTTTGCCTTCAACACCGCGACCTCCGAAGCCGGGCGCAACCAGGATACCGCTGACACCTTTCAATTTTGACTCAACATTCTTTGCCGTAAGATCATCCGATTGAACCCAGGATAGTTCAACTTTGCAATCGTTCATAGCCCCGGCATGGATAAAGGACTCGCAAATTGATAAATACGCATCCTTGTGCTCTACATACTTTCCAACCAACGCAATCTTGATCTCTTTACCCGGATATTTAACGGCGTCCAGAAATTTATTCCAGTTAACCAAGTCAGGCTCGTCGGAGGCTTGTAGTTCCATACGTTCAATAACACGCCTATCAAGACCTTCATCAAGCATTAACTGGGGTACTTCGTATATGGAAGGCGCATCGAGTGAGGCGATGACATCTTCATCATCAACATTACAAAACAGAGCAATTTTCCTGCGGATGGATCTGTCAATAGGAACCTCAGCCCGGCATACCAGAATATCCGGCTGCAGACCAATCTCAAGGATGGTTTTAACGGAGTGCTGGGTGGGTTTGGTTTTCAACTCACCAGCGGCTTTCAGATACGGCACGTAGGTCAAATGGATCGAAAGCGTGTTTTTCCGTCCGACATCATAACGGAGTTGTCGCATGGCCTCGATGTACGGCAAACCTTCGATGTCACCGACCGTACCTCCCACTTCTACAATTACGACATCATATTCGCCGGTATCGCCAATTGCCCTAACGCGGGATTTAATTTCATCGGTTATATGCGGAACAACCTGCACGGTCTGGCCGAGATATGCGCCCTGTCGCTCTTTGGAAATGACATCATAGTATATGCGACCTGTCGTCACATTGTTCTTCTGGCTTGTAGACACGTTGAGAAATCGCTCATAATGGCCGAGATCGAGGTCCGTTTCGGCCCCGTCGTTGGTAACATATACCTCGCCATGCTCATAGGGGTTCATCGTACCGGGATCCACATTTATATAGGGATCAAGCTTCTGGATGGTTACCCGAAGCCCCCGGGCGGCGAGAAGTTTACCAAGAGATGCGCAGATAATGCCTTTACCAAGAGAAGATGTAACCCCACCCGTTACAATAATATATTTACAGGACATTGCTGATTTTTTGAAGTGACTGGATGCGTAAAAATAGAACTTCTCGACAATGCATTCAATCAGAAGAAAAATGATTCTGAAAAAAACTACATCAGCATAGCGTAAGCTATTAGCTCAAAACACTTTAAGACTCCGACAAAGCAGAGTTTGACCTATGGGGCTTCTGTAAACTCTTCTCTAATTTTAGCAGCATATCCGGGCGGTCTGTGAATACACCGCATACACCAAGCTCGCGCATCCTCATATAGGTTACCGTTTGATTAACGGTGTACACATTAATGGGAATGTGATGTTTTTGAAGATCCTGCTGCCAGCTTTTTCCAAATTGCCTCCAGGAACAGTGAAAAAAATCTGCATTGTAGTTTTTCACCACGCGTGACGGGAGGACTCTTTTCCACTGCAACGGATTGTGCAAAACAGCCGATGCCACTTCGGGTTTCAGGGATTTTACTATAGCTGAAATATTCCGGTTAAATCCGGAAATGACCACCTGATCTTCCATCTTGAAGTAGGCGAGTTCTTCCATCACCATTTTCAGGGCATCTTTCAATTTAGGAGATTCCCTGAAGTGAAATTTAATTTCAAGATTCGCGGGTATTTGGCCTTCACATACCTCTAAAAACTGACGAAGTGATAAAACCCGCAGCTCATCATACCGGCTGTGAAACCAGCTGCCGACATCAACTTGCTGGAGTTGTTTCCAGGTAAGGTCGGCGATGTTTTCCTTGCGATTAGCCGTTCTCTGAAGATTTGAGTCATGGCTGATTACCGGAACCCCATCCGCCGTCATGCGGATATCGACCTCCACCATATCCGAACCGTATTCTATTGCCGCTTCTATGGCGGGGAGGGTGTTTTCAGGAAAGTAGGCGCTGGCCCCGCGATGTGCTATGATGACAGGCCGGGTAAAGGATTGGAACCACTCAACTATGTGTAGCTTTTGCATAGCAACCTGTCATCACTTATACGGTAGCTATTGGGACTCAACGTAAGTTTGAACTTCTTTGAGCATCTTCTTTTGATACACTACCGATAGCATATTCAACACGAAAACCGCCAGTAAAATGTATAAAACCAAGTCGGGTAGCTGGGTAACCTCGGCCAGAAACCAATATCCGAAAAACAGCAATGCTGCTATATTTATGATCATCAGTAAATTAAACCGGCGGTCGCGGGCGTTCAATGCCTGCCGTTTTTGATCCTGATCCAGTTCGTCAAAATTTTTGCCGAGATGATATTTCAGAAAAGTCTCATATTTTTTTACCTGCTCGTCAGTAAACTCCATACCACTTTTTAATTTTGTTCTTTTATAATCCGCTCAACCGAATCGCGAGCTAATTTTTGTACCGAATTTCTTTCTTTGATGGCATCGTATAATTGGTAGCCTCCAATAATCACTGCTGCACTACCAAGCATACTCATGATGGCAGCCACAGATAACGGCGCAATTAATCCGATCATCGACAGCACGATAATAGCAAGCCCCAAAACAATGTGCATAATCGAAGATAGTAAATTCAGAGGATTCATCGTGCGTAGCCGCTGAAATCGAACTTCCTCTTTAGCCGGAAGTTCTGTTGCGCATCGTGTTTTTTCCTGACCGAATAAATCCGGATTATCTTTAGGGGTATGATGTAACATAGTAACCGCTGAAGTTTAACCTACACAGGTAAAAATATCGGAAAGACCAGACTGGTTTTTAAACTGAGTTCAGATACTTAGGCTTAAATTTAACTTTGCCGGCCTTTGTTTCATTAACCGGAACGTAAAACCGGCAACCATCTACATTATAAAAATCTCATTTAATTATAAAATGTTCCATGGACACTGAAAATCTAATTTATGGACGAAACCCCGTCGAAGAGCAGTTTCATCACTATCCGGACCGGGTGGTAAAATTATTTATCCGGGAAAATCTACGCGGAGCCAAGGTCGATCAACTATTAAAAGCCGCCAAAGAGCATCGCATCCCGGTTCAAAGAGTCCCCGGCAAGAAACTCTATGAGATGGTCGGCAAGGTAAATGATCAGGGCATGGTAGCGCAGGTGAGTCCGGTAACGTTTGTGGAGTTGCAGGATTGGTTGGATTCAATTGACATCTCAACCAATCCCGCCGTTCTGATTCTCGATGAGATCGAAGATACGCACAACTTCGGAGCGATCATCCGATCAGCCGCAGCTTCCGGTATTGATGGTATCATCATTGGTAAACACCGGCAGGCGCCGGTGAATGCAAGTGTGATCAAAACCGCCGCAGGCACAGCTCAACATGTACCGATGATACGGGTCACCAATTTGAATCAAAGTATAATTGAGCTCAAAGAAGCCGGTTTTTGGATTATGGGGTTAGATCAAAACGGGGATCAATCCTACTGGAAGGCGGATTACAACTTACCTCTTGGAATGGTACTGGGAAATGAAAACAAAGGCATCCGACAAAAAACACTGGAGCATTGTGATTTTAAAATATTCATCCCCATGCCCGGCCCGACCGAATCTCTGAACGTATCGGTGAGCTCGGCGCTGCTTTGCTACGAACGGCTGCGTCAAAAATCCACCGGCTGATTTTACTTCAGCAACGGAAGCTTAAACGAGAAGTGTAATCCGCCCAGCTGACTTTGCTTCACCTCAGGTTCGGCATTGAGCAACTTCAGCGCTACGCCGCAAAATTTCAGCCCATATCCGGCCGGTTTAAGAATACCTTCCTGCAAAACCTCGCCGTCATTCCAGGGCTCCTCACCGGTAAAACGGTTATGCAGGGCTTCGCGGGGATCCGTGTAGGAATCCTCCATATTAATCACGGCATGGGTTTCACTCTGTTGAATACTGAATCGAAGCACATCCTGCTGATTGGCAAACATCACCATCAACATACTCATACTCTCGAATACTCTTTTGATGATTTTTGGGTCGGATTCAACTTTTAAACCGGCATCTGTCCACTGCTTATCAAGCTGAAGTTTTTTTCTGTCTGTATAAATTCGGATTTCTCTGAGGGCAGTCTCCAGATACGGCACCGGTTCTACAGGTTGCATTTCAGGTTGATATTCATCTGAAACAATTTTGTGCGCCATCACCCACGCATCAAGAACACCCGTCAGGTTATTGAGCGCCATCTTGATGTTATTGTTAAACTCTCTGGCCTGAGCGATGTCATCCTCTCCGGGATTTTCGGCGAGATCAGCCAACAATTCTTCCATCATTTGGCTGTACATTAAACAATTTCCAACAGGATTGTTGATGTCATGAGCAACCTGTGATACATATTTGTGCATTTTAAAACGTCCTGTTGTTAAGCATGAGTTAAATATTCCGGTATATCAACCATCCACGCGGCCTTACTCCTCTGTAACTGCTTAGAATATATGCCAATAGAATGTACGGGCCAAACTTTCATCAGCATTCAAAAAAAAAGCTCACCGACCCTAACCTTTTGGAATAGAATGGTGAGCTTATTACGAATGCTATTAGCTCTCGTTGGCAACAATTTCGGATTCGGTAAAGAAATAGGCGCTTTCAATTTTACCGTTTTCTGCTGAATCAGAGCCGTGAACGATGTTCTCTCCTTTGCTGTCAGCAAAATCCTTACGGATCGTACCTTCATCAGCTTCGGCAGGATCTGTTGCTCCAATCAGTTTACGGAAATCTTCTACTGCATTTTCTTTTTCCAAAACGATTGGTACGCATGGACCGCTG
>SLJN01000163.1 GCA_007135115.1 Balneolales bacterium | reverse complement strand
TAGTTTTTGTACAAGGTGATGAGATGGATAAAAATCTCGCGAATGCTGCGGCATGTTTGGAGAGAATGGGAAAGGATGAACTCAAAAAAACCGCTTCAATGGGTCAATAAATTTTCCCGGGAATATTCAATATTGCGTATCGTTAAATGATAGTAAATTATAACACTGTTATAACACATCGGTTATGGAAGCTAAAATCAGAAAAATTGGAAATAGCCTTGGGGTTATACTTCCCAAGCAGTTAATTGATGAACTTCATTTGAAATCCGGGGATAAGCTTAATATTGAGCAATCCGAATCCGGAATAGAGCTAAGAACGGTGGATAAAGAATTTGAAGAATGGGCAGAGGCGTATCGGCAGGCTAATACCGACTACCGGGATGTTCTCAAAGAACTTGCCAAATGATTCGGTTTTTAGATAAAGCCACCATTATTGCATTTCATGATGATCAGATAGAGAAATATGGTGGTAGCAAAGGCGTCCGTGATGAAAACCTTTTAGAGTCGGCGCTTGCTCAGCCTGAAGCCACATTTGGCGGGGAATACGTGCACGAGGATATCTATATGATGGCAGCTGCTTATGGATTTCATATTTGCAGCAATCATCCTTTTTACGACGGAAATAAGCGTACGGCTTTAATAGCCATGTACACCTTTTTGTATGTAAACGGATATCAGATAAATGCAGACAATAAGTCGCTGTATGCCACCATGATAGATCTTGCATCCGGAAAGGTTGAAAAGAGCGAGCTGGCTGCTTTTTTAAGAGAAAATGTAACTAAGCGTCAGTAGCGCGCTTAAAATAAGAAGGCTCACACCCGCTCCAACACCGTCGCATACCCCTGTCCGACACCAATACACAGCGTAACCAGCGCATATTTCGTCTGCTGTTTCTGAAGCTCGATGGCGGCCGTTTGAAGCAAGCGTTGACCCGACATTCCCAGAGGGTGTCCCAGAGCAATTGCGCCTCCGTTGGGATTCAGTCGGGTATCGTCGTCTTCCAAGCCAAGTGACCGGGTGCACGCCAGCACCTGACCGGCGAAGGCTTCATTGAGTTCGATGATATCCATATCATCCAGTGAAAGCCCCGCTTTTTCGAGCGCTTTACGCGATGCTCCGACCGGACCGATACCCATTATCCGTGGTTCCACTCCGACTACGGCCGAGCTTACAATCCGGGCTAATGGCTTTAGGTTGAATTTATTTGCGGCCTGATCCGATGCGATGAGCAGCACCCCGGCTCCGTCGTTGAGTCCGGAGGCATTACCGGCAGTTACCGAGCCGTTTTTGCGAAACGCCGGTCGCAGTTTGGCCAGCTTTTCCGGACTGGTATTCGGTTTGATGAATTCGTCTTTATCAAAAATTATCGGGTCGGCTTTGCGCTGCGGAATCTCCACCGGCATGATCTCCTCACCGAGCCTGCCGGACTCCTGCGCCGCCTTCGCTTTCATCTGCGAGTTATAAGCAAACCCGTCCTGATCCTCCCGGCTGATCCCGTGCTGCTCCACCAGATTCTCAGCCGTTTCACCCATTCCTTCCGTGCCATAAACCTCCTTCATCTTCGGGTTGATGAACCGCCATCCGAAACTAGAGTCAAACATTTCAGCATCCCGGCCAAAAGGTTTGGATACCTTGGAAATCACCCACGGGCCCCTCGTCATATTTTCCACTCCACCGGCCAGAAACACATCGCCGTCACCGGTATGTATCGCCCGGTGCGCCTGAATCGCCGCCGACATCCCCGAAGCGCAGAGCCGGTTGACGGTCTCACCCGGTACGCTGAAGGGCAAATCCGCCAGAAGCAACGCCATACGAGCAATATTCCGATTATCTTCCCCCGCCTGGTTCGTACAGCCCAAAATCACATCATTAATGACCTCCGGATCGACATCGCTGTTGCGTTTGAGGATTTCCTTAAGCACCATCGCCGCCAGATCATCGGTGCGAATGGTAGATAGGGAACCGGCGAAGTTTCCAACCGGGGTGCGAATGGCATCGATTATGTATGAGTCGGGCATGATTCTTTAGAATTAATTATAGTAACAAAGTGACAGAGTGACAAAGGAGGTTAGAATAGATAATAGAGCTTGTCTCATCCTTATGAAACTCATAAAACAAGAGGTTCTGAAGATTAAAAGAGATTATCAAGAGCGAACTTTGTCCCTTTGTTACTCTGTAGCAAGTTCAATCCGATTTGAAGCGCGTAAATCTTTGGCAACGGCGATAAGTTTATCACCGGCAAGAATATTATCGGTGTAATTGATACTGTTTTACACCGACATGACGATTCGGCCATGGGAGTTGGCCGCGAAAGTCAGGACTACCCGGCAGCACTTTTGCCATTAAATCCTGATTCAACAGGAGGTAACGTTTGCGCTGTTGTCGATTCTATGAAAGAAAAATGACCTCTTTGCATTGGTGAAATTTTGTATTGGTATACTGCTCCAACCTTATATAATTGATTCTTAATCAACCCTCCCGGCCCACCAGTGTTCTTTTATGAGTTCAAAAGCATAACACTTGTACTTAACAAATGGAAAGAACATACTGAAAATATGGTAGTGTATATAACTACTTATAAATCATATGAATTGCTATTTGCAAAAGTATGATGGTCCATTAAGTTAATTTGAGAATTTTAACTCAAATGCCGCACTTGATGAATGTTTGAGTATACAACCCCTTGTATAATACATAAAAAACTTAGTTTTTGTAAATATGAGTCATTTTATGTGGCATAGTGTATCATGATAAAAATATGAATATTTGTTTGATAAATAATATTCTATAGTGAATATTAATAGATGCAATGTAGTAAATATGAATAAAGTATTTATTATAGCATATTTTGGCTAAATTATCATCCATAATATTTATAATATTTGTTATTAAGTCATTGCGACAATTAATATAGACCCCTATTAATTATGGAAAATCTACTTTATGTTTTTGCAGTAATTCTTGTAATTGGATGGTTAGTTGGACTTGTCGGATATTCAGCGGGAGGGCTCATCCATATCCTTCTTGTGATTGCAGTTATAGTAATTTTATTAAATGTAATCAGAGGCAGAAGGCCCATCGGTTGATGTAATCCATTTCGATTGGCAGATTAGAATAGTGTAGCTAAACCGTTTATTAGCTCTTGTATCGCAGATATTGAATCACGACTGTCGCAGTTGATTAAGCCATGACTGTACTCCTGATAGTATATCTTCGGTTGAATAAATTGAAAATTAAAGATTTAAGATTTTTTAGATGGCAGGCAAGTTGCTTGAACAAGCGAATCTTCAATGTTTAATCTGTAATTTTCAATTTATCGAAAACGGGATTAAACCCATCACATATTTCAAAATGCCTAACTGCGACAATTGAGTAT
>SLJN01000225.1 GCA_007135115.1 Balneolales bacterium | reverse complement strand
ATCGTTAAATGATAAGACAATAGAACTAAATATGCAAATATTTATATATTTTGTTGCAATTGACGCTCATTCATTCAAAATATTGTATCCGATGAATTCTTAACCTAAACGGTAATCGACAAAACGAGCCGGGCATCTCCATGTGCTCTTTGTCAATCCAAAAAATCTGATGTTAGAGACCAGACTGCTAACGTTACACTAAATCAGGAAAAAACTTTCCATTAGTTCACACTATACGGTTATTGCTGACATCATTTTAACCAGACATAGCGACAGGTACTACCTGATGAATTCCTTACATTCAAATGATAATTTCGGGGTGTATTTAATTTCAATACTCCGAAACATATTTCTATCTTTGGCCAGTTATTATTCCGGATCATTTTTCAGCTGATTTAATTAAATCACGTACTTAAAAAAGCATACAGGCCACCCAGGAGGTCTGAAATTTTATGAGTGACAAACCCAAAGATTATTGTGGCATATTCGGGGTTTTCAACCACCCTGAAGCCGCCGTTCAAACCTATTACGGATTGCATGCCCTGCAACATCGCGGTCAGGAGTCCGCCGGAATTGTCACCTCTTACTTCGACCCGGTAAAAAGTAAGAAAGTCATGCCCATGTACAAGGATTTCGGCCTTGTACTAAATGTGTTCAGCAGCAAGCGGATCTTCCGTGAACAACTGCTCGGAAGTGCTGCAATCGGCCACAACCGGTACTCAACATCCGGAGCGGCGACGAACGCCTCCAACATCCAGCCTTTCCGGGTACATTACAAAAACGGCAACATTTCCATTGCTCATAACGGTAATCTGACCAACGCCCGGGAGCTTCGTCAGCAGTTTATTGATGATGGCGTTTTATTCCAGAGCACCTCAGATACTGAGCTGATTCTTCACCTCATCAGTAAAAGCGATAAGCCCACTCAGCTCGAGCAAATCCAGGATGCAATGAGCAAGATCACCGGAGCCTACTGCCTGGTGATCCTTACCGATGATAAACTCATTGCCGTACGTGACCCTAATGGTTTCCGGCCTCTTGCCCTTGGCAAACTTGGCGAAAGCTATGTGGTAGCAAGTGAAACCTGCGCTTTTGATATCATCGGGGCCACCTACATCCGTGATGTACAACCCGGCGAGATGATGATCATTGACCGCAACACTTTGGATACCGGCGAACCCCGCTCTTACCACCTCGAACGCCAAACCGGAACCGAGGTGAGTCAGTGTATATTCGAATATGTCTATTTTTCTCGTCCGGACAGCCGGATTTTCGGAGAAAATGTTGATAAAATCCGCAGAAAGCTCGGTAAATATCTGGCCAGGGAGCATCCATTACCCAATATTATGATGGGGGATCCGGGTGATCGAACCCCGGTAGTCATCTCCGTGCCAGACTCCAGTAACACCGCTGCTTTGGGTTATGCACAGGAAAATGCTGAGCTGGGCTACGATTGTAAGTTTGAAATCGGACTCATCCGTAACCACTATGTCGGGCGAACGTTCATCGCCCCCGGCCAGCAATCGCGGGATGTCAAAGTCCGAACAAAGTTTAATACCGTACGCGGGGTTCTCGAAGACCGGGTGGTCATCATCGTTGACGACTCCATCGTGCGGGGCACAACTTCCCGCTACCTTGTTGATATGATTCGCCAGGCCGGTCCGCGTGAAGTGCATTTTCTGGTGAGCTCTCCGCCGATCATCGAGCCGTGTTATTACGGAATGGACTTCCCTAATCCCGAAGAGTTAATCGCTAATCGCCATAATCGCGACGTTCACGCTATTGCTGATGCTATTGGTGTGGACAGTCTGTGCTATCTCTCGCCGGACGGGCTTGTTCAGGCCGTGAAAGAAGCGCACCCTTCCAATCACGATTACTGCACAGCCTGTTTCACTGGAAATTATCCGGTACCAGTAACCACAGGTGTCAAAAAAGAGGAAAACGAATTAACCTGATGATTTTCCAGGACGCCCGTTTCCTCAAAAGTGCACCTGACCTCCAACACTGCCCGGACGACGGACTTCCGGAAATCGCTATGGCCGGGCGTTCAAATGTGGGCAAGTCTTCGTTGATCAATTCGTTAACGCAACGGAAAAAGCTGGCCAAAACCAGTAATACGCCGGGCAAAACCCGAATGATCAACTATTATTTGATCGAAAACAGATTTTATCTGGTGGATTTACCCGGCTATGGTTTCGCTAAAGTTTCTCGAAAGGAACGAAACCGATGGGGTAAAGTGCTGATAGAGTGGTTTCTTAACCGAAATACACTCACATTAACGTTGGTGCTCATTGACAGCAGACACAATCCTACTGAACTGGATTGCAACATGATAGAATGGCTTGCCGGGAATAAAATCCCGTTCGCAGTGGCTTTAACCAAATGCGACAAAATATCGAATAACAAACAACAACAGGCACGGCAAGCCACCCATTCTCTGCTGAATCGAATGAACATAGAAGTGCCTGTGACGCTCTGCTCCGCAACGACCAAACGGGGTATCGAAAATCTGGCTGAATTAATCGATGAATTCAGCCGTGTAGATGGTCAATTTGCAAACTAAAATGTAAACCTGAAAAAGATAGGTAATTTAGGTAATGTCAAAAGTCTTAGTTCTTGACAACGTAGACGATATTTGTAAACAAATCCTTGAAGAGCGTGGCCTTGAAGTAGCCGTTGACGCTAAACTGAGTGATGAAGAATTAGTTGAAAAGCTCAGTGATAAAGAAGCTGTAATTATCCGCAGCGCTACCAAGCTGCGTGCTCCTGTTTTGGAGAAAGTTTCTAACCTGAAAGTAATCGGCCGCGCCGGTGTCGGTGTAGATAATATTGATGTAGATGCCGCCACCAAAAACGGTATTCTTGTGATGAATACCCCGGACGGAAACACTATTTCCACCGCTGAACACGCCTGCGGTCTGATCCTTTCCGCTGCTCGTAACATTCCCAATGCTGTGGACTCCCTGAAAAATGATCGTTGGGATCGCAAAAAATATCAGGGAAGTGAGTTGCACGGTAAAAAACTGGGTATCGTCGGTCTCGGTAAGATCGGTGCTGAAGTAGCCAAGCGCATGCAAGCTTTCGGCATGGATGTGTTGGCCTACGATCCGTTCACCACTCACGAGCGAGCCGAAGAACTCGGTGTCGAACTTCGTGATGTAGAAGAACTCCTTGGTGAAGTCGACTTTCTCACCGTACACACACCGCTGACCGAAAAAACCAAAGGCTTGGTTTCCCTTAAAAATGCCGAAAAGCTCAAAAAAGGCATCCGCATCGTCAACTGCGCCCGAGGCGGTATTTATGAGGAAGAAGACCTCATTCCCCTTATTGACAAAGGATATGTTGGCGGCGTAGCACTTGACGTATATAGCCAGGAGCCACCTGACGAAAAACTCTATGAACTGCTTAAGCATCCGCAGATCATTTGTACGCCTCACCTTGGTGCTTCCACCGAAGAAGCTCAGGAAAAAGTGGCTGAACAAATTGCCCGCCAGGTTGCCGACGCAATTGAAGGCAAAGGTTTCAAAGGCAGTCTGAATGGCAAGTCCATTGCCCTTTCCACCAACAAAGAAGTGCAGCCGTTCCTCGAGCTGGCTCAAAAACTGGGTGAGTTTGTCGCTCAGATTGCTCCTAAAAACCAGGATACCATTGATCTCTCGTACACCGGCACCTGCTCAAAGCATGCGGAAGTACTCACCGATGCCTTTTTAACCGGTTTTCTGGATGAAAGCATCGATGAGATGGTCAACCTGATTAGTGCGCGTTTTCATGCCGATGAGCGTGGCCTCAAAATCAGAGAAAGCCATAGCAAGGAGTCAGAAATCTACTCTGATCTGATTACCGTAGATCTGGATAAAGATGCCATTTTCCACCACTTTTCCGCCACTCCTTTCCGAGACGGCGACAAGCGATTGGTGGATATTAACGGCTTCGGTATTGAGCTGAGCCTGGAAGGTCACATCGTTCTGTGGCAGAACGAAGACAAGCCGGGTATGCTCGCCGCTGCCAGTGGCAAACTTGCTGAAAACAATGTCAACATTGCGAACCTGAGTCTCGGGCGAAGCAAGAAAGAAAAAGGCAAAGATGCCATCACTGCTTTCACCGTGGATACTCCGCTGAAGCCGGAAGATATCCAGGCGCTTGAAGATATTGATGGCGTTCACAACGTAAGCTACGTTAGCCTGAAGTAAGTTTTCAGCTCAATCAGCTTATAATAAAAAAGCCCCGCGGCCAGAGCTGCGGGGCTTTTTTTGATTGACAAATATTTCAAATAAGGTTCATCAAAATAAATCACTGGTTTCCAGAAACTCCTGGAAATGACCAAGAGCAATACTGCGGTGTGATATCATATTTTTTTGGAATGGGGTCATCTCACCGAAGGTCTTGGTGTGTCCGTCGGGAATAAATACCGGGTCGTAGCCAAAGCCATTACTCCCTTTTGGCTCCGGGCTGATACGACCTTCACAAATACCTTCAAACACATGTTCTTCGTAGCCGTCGTATAATGCTAATACCGAACGGAACCTTGCTCTTCGTTCTTCATCGGATTTCAAATCCTTCATGTTTTCCAGAAGCTTTTTCACGTTTTTATCTGAATCAGCTTCCGGACCGGAGTAGCGAGCGGTGTAAATTCCGGGATGCATATCAAGAGCATAAACTTCGAGTCCGGTGTCATCAGCCAAAGAAGCAACTCCGGTTAACTGAAAACACGAATGAGCTTTCAGCATCGCATTTTCCTGAAGGCTTTTCCCATCTTCTGTAATTTCTCCGATCTCAGGAAAATCTTCTAAGGTAAGCAACTTGATTTCATAACCTTCCAGTAAATCCCGTACCTCGTCAATTTTTCCCTTGTTGCCGGAGGCTAATACGATTTCGTTCAATGCTCTGGTGTTTTAAAGTTTCGAGAATGATTTGAATGTAAATGTAACTTCTAAGTCTTAAAAATAAAAAAGGCACCCCGAAAAAAACGAGGTGCCTTAGACTCATAACATCTTCATTAGGAAGATGCCGGTACAGAAGCGATTTTACGAAATTCATCGTAGCGATCGCTAATGGCGTATGGAGAAATGTTTTCGAACCGCTGCGGGCCGAAATCTTCTACACAGAAACTTGCCATTACCGAACCGTAAATAACGGCACGCTTCAGGTTGTCAAAAGAGTGGTCATCGGTTTTGGACAACCATCCGGAGAATCCGCCAAGGAAGCTGTCGCCGGCGCCGGTCGGATCTTTGATTTCGCGAAGCGGCAGTCCCGGTGCGGTAAAGAAACCGTCATCGGTAAAGAGCATAGCTCCGTGCTCGCCCTTTTTAATGATTACGATGGAAGGCCCCATCTTGCCGATTACTTCAGCGGCTTCTACGAGATTGTTTTTCTCGGTGAGCTGTCGTGCTTCCTCATCGTTTACAATCAGGACATCCAGTTTGGCGATTGTTTCGAGCAATTCTTTATTCATGCCTTCAATCCAGAAGTTCATGGTATCGCCAATGGAGAGTTGCGGCGCGGTTACCTGATCAAGCACTTTTTTCTGGCTGATCGGATCCAGGTTACCGAGGCAAATATAACGGCTTCCTTTAATGCTTTCGGGAACAACGGGATCGAATTTTTCAATAACATTCAACTGTGTTTCAAGCGTATCCCGTGTATTCAGATCATCGTGATAGCGGCCTCTCCAGAAAAACGTTCTTTCGTTTTCATCTACCTTGAATCCGTCGAGGTTAATGCCGCGATTTTTAAATTTGTCAATATCATTTTGTGCGAAATCTTTTCCTACCGTTGCGAGAAGTCGCACTTCATCAGCTAAATAACTTGATGCCAATGAAATATGAGTAGCTGAACCGCCAAGCGTTTTATCTACTTTACCGGCGGGGGTTTCTATACCATCATAAGCTACTGATCCTACTACTAATACACTCATAAGAGGATTATTTATTTGATTTTTCTTCGAGGTTAAAACCGGCGTAAAGGTAAATAAGCATAAGCAGGAATAAAAATCCGATTACTCTGCTCGTTATCATCTTTTACTATATTAACCGGTTACAATCCGAACGTTGAACGAACTAACCCGAAGAATATTCGGAAATTCCTGATTATTAATATTATGAATGATATTCCATGAGTCTGCAGTACCCTGACTTTAATCACACCCTTCCGGATAAAATCATCCACAGCCGCGTGCGCCTGGCCATTTTATCAGCCCTGGCACATTCCGAAGAGGTGGACTTTTCTTCCTTAAAAGCGGCCGTTGGCACCACAGACGGAAACCTGAGCAAACAAATTGAACAGCTGGAAAAGGCCGGCTACATTGCATCCCATCGCATTACAGCCGGTAATCGCAAGCAAACGACCGTCGCACTGACCAACATCGGGCGAACCGCTCTGCTCAACTACAAAAGCCTGATCAACCGCTGGCTCAGTTTTGAATAAAACAGCAATCTTCATCACAACCCAAATTTCCAAGCTGATATACTCTTGAATGATTTTATAACATTCCTTCAAAAGCTGCAACCAGAGCAACTTCCCGGCCTGGAGGCACAACTTAAGATGGCACCGGCACAAAGTATTGATAAGCGACTAAGCATTCCGCCTGATGTACGACACAACGGCGTGCTCATCCTTTTTCATCAGGACAGAAAAAGCCCTCAACTCATTTATACGCTGCGCAGCAACAACCTTGCGGATCACAGCGGGCAGGTTTGTTTTCCGGGCGGCAGCGTTGAGCCCTACGAAACGCTTGAAGAAACCGCTATCCGGGAGGTATACGAAGAAATCGGACTGAAAGTGGAACCCTCCCATATTATCGGTAAGCTCACCCCGCTTTACGTTCCCCCATCCGGCAACATCATACACCCCTTTATGGCCTATCAGGATGATATTGCTGATTTCACCCTGCAACCTGAAGAAGTCAGCGAAGCTTTCCGAACATCCATGGATGATTTGATTAATGAGGATAACATGAAATCCGAGACCTGGAATTACAAAGGCCAATCCCTGGATGTACCATTCTGGAATCTACACCGTGTGCCACTTTGGGGTGCCACCGCTATGATCACCAGCGAGCTCATCGAAATTTACAGACAGTTTTTACGGCAGAATTAACTTTGTAGAATTATATCAGCAGCTTTCCGACCCACTTTTGCACCCAAAGCAACCCCCATCCCACTGAGACCGGCTGCTACGACGATACCTGGTTCGGTCTCTTCAATAATGGGTAATTTATTCGGCCCCATCCCCATAATTCCTGTCCACTCTTGCTCAATACCGCCATCCCATTGCGGCAGCAGTGATTCGCTGATCAGCTTTTTCACTCCGTCCTTAATCTTCGGATTTATGCCATGCCGGGTGGTTCGCTCTGTTTCGATATCCAGATTTCGACACCCGCCAATCAACATCCTGTTATCACTCATATCCCGGAAATAAACATAGCCCCGATCGTAATGAAACGTTCCCTCCCAGGGCTGTTGCTCCTGAGGTGTTGTCACCAGTACATAACCCCGGGCAGGTTCTACGGGAATATCCGTGTTAATCGTTTTACTGTACCCATTTGCAGCGATGACGATGTTTTTGGCTTTTAGCTCACCGATGCCATCAACGGTAACGATGCCGGGTTCTACGTTAGTGACATGGTATCCCCGTCTAATTGATGCACCCATTACCGTAGCGCGATTTTCAAGCAGTTCAATCAGATAACCACTGTGCAGCATTCCTTCAACTGAGCAGCGAATACCTTGGTGGCCATGCAGATCATCGACCGAAAATACGTCTTCAAAACCGGTAATATCCTGCATGAAGTGATTAGCACGAGGCACATAATCACAAGCGGCCTGATAACTTTCCTCATCCGTAAAAATCTCCCCGCCGCCTTTTTGCTCATAATGCAATTTTGCAGGAGGAATCAGCGATGTTAGCAGTTGTACCCCTTCCCACCTGTTTTGGACCAGTTCCCAAACCTCGTCTTCACTGCGATCTTGCATATCATCGAGCAGCTCACCTATGGAGCCGAAACACACAAATCCGGCATTGCGGGTACTCGCACCTGCCGGTGCGATGGTGTTGTCAATTACTTTAACCTGAAGCCCTGGCTTATTGATGAGTAACGAACAAGCTGTACATAATCCGGTGATTCCGGCACCGATTATAATCACATCCGCTTTTTGAGCATAAACTTCCTTTTCCCACAAGGAAGGAGGTTTAGGGGGATGTAAGTCATTAGCCATATATATCGCTTTTATGGTGATCTATCCATGATGGAACTTCGTCGCTGTCTTCATCCGGGGCCCAGCCGGCAAATGTTTTATCCAGGTTTTCATCATACGGACCCATTTTGGTCTCAAAGATGACCGTATCGGACTTCAGTACGACAAAGCTGTGCCACACCTTTGGTTCAATATCGATGACGGAAGAGGGCGAACCCGCTTCTAAATAAGTTGATAACGTGGGTGTTCCGTTTTCATCAAAAACAAAAAAACGGATAGCTCCCTGTAACAAACATATACTTTCAACCGCCCCTTCTCTTGGGTGCATGTGCGGGCGAATGTATGTTTCAGGCTGAAGAAAGTTCAGCATTCGTTGTACCGGACTATCCTGACGCCGGTGAATGGGTAAAATCATCCGCCTTCTGGGGCTTTCACGCGACTGGTCAAGGCCCTGCTGTATGACCTTTTCATCCGTGACAAACCACCTGCCGGAAACGTTTGTCAATGCCTGCTTACTCATGAATCATCGGATGAGTCGAGTGCAAGGCCGACTAAAATCAACACTCCGGTTTTCATAGCGCGCTCATCGGCATTGTAGCGGGGATGATGCCAGGAATAGACCGAACCGGATTCTTCACTGCCGCTACCCAGGAAGAAAAATGTGCCGGGAAAATGCTCCTGATAAAATGCGAAATCCTCTCCGGCCATCACCGGGTCCTCAATTTCTGTAACCTGCTTTACTCCGATCAACCTACGGGCAACCCGCTTCATCTTCTCAGTAGTATCGGCGTCATTAACCACCGCCGGGTAACCTTCATCCCAATTAAAATCATAAGAGCCACCAGCCGCCTCGGTTACGGCCTTTATGGTCTGTTCCATCTGCATGCGGATTTTCTCGGCTACCTCACGATCAAATGTCCGCACGGTTCCCTTCATTTCCACCTTTTCGGGAATAACATTGTGAGCCGATCCCCCCTCAATTTTTCCGATCGTCAAAACCGCCGGATCTGTGGGATTGATATGCCGGGTAATAACCGATTGAAGCAGGGTGATCAGCTGACCAGAGAGAACCACTGGGTCTACGGCCATGTGCGGTGCTGCGGCATGACCTCCTTTACCAAACACAGTAATCGTGAATTCATCGGGGCGGGCCATCAGAGGTCCCGATTTCACAGCCACCTCACCGGGTTGATGATACGGGCTGGTATGCAGCCCGTAAATTTCCTGAACTCCCAATTTCTGCAAAATGCCGGACTCCGAAAGCAGACGCCCGCCTCCCGGCAGCTTTTCTTCAGCCGGCTGAAAAACTAAAACAACGGTTCCTTCAATATCGTCTTTGTATTCCTTAAGAATTTTGGCAGCTCCCAGCAAATTCGAGGTATGCACATCGTGTCCGCAACAATGGGCCACGCCGTTTCGGCGGGATAAAAACTCCGATTTATGCTCGCCTTCTTCCTGAATCGGAAGAGCATCAATATCGGCTCGCAAGGCAATCACCCGATCTGATTTCTTTCCCCCTTTCAGTACAGCTATACAACCCGTTTCAAGTGGTTGATGTACTTCATATCCGTAGCCGTGAAGAGTCTCCACCAGAAATGATGTTGTCTGAAATTCATAAAAACTCAATTCCGGCTCCTGATGAAGTTTGCGCCGGGTCTGCACCAGTTCCGGGTAAATCTGCTCAATCCGCTGCGTGATTTCTTTTTCGAGTGTCTCAGTCATATCTAATTCCGCGTATACATAATTTGTCGAATGCTGTTGCCGCTTACTCTGTTGGACAAGTCAGAAACATAAATCTTTGACCTTCCAAATGGTCATCGAAGACATTATTAAAACTAATCCAAACCAATTCCGGTATGAACAAATTCGATCTTCAAATTCCAACCAGAATATTATTCGGTAAAGAGCAAGGTACAAAATTTGCCGACCACATTTCCGGTCTGGCTGACAAAGTCATGATTGTAATCGGCGGTGGCAGTGTCGAGCGACTTGGTTACATGGATGATCTCGTAAACAGCCTTAACCAAAATAACGTAACCACTACCATTTTTCGCGGCATCGAACCCAACCCCTACGCTCAGACCATCAACAAAGGTGCTGAAACCGCCCGTGAATTCGGGGCTGATATGCTTTTAGCCTTCGGCGGCGGCTCGGTTATGGATGCCACTAAAGGTATGGCTGCCCTCCTCTATATGGATGAGTCTGATATCTGGCCTTTCGTATTGGGTGAAGAAAAAGCCGGAAAACTTAAAGGTGCTATTCCGTTTGCCTGTATACCCACTACAGCGGCTACCGCTTCTGAGGTAACGCCGGTTTCGGTTATTTCCAACCCGGAAGTTAACGGGAAATCGGTCATCGGCGGCCAGTTTTTGAGATCCACGGTTTCCTGGCTGAACCCGGCTTTCACCGCGGAGCTGCCGGCTACGGTAACCCGTGATGGCGCAAGTGACATCCTGAGTCACGTTTTTGAAAACTACTTTCTCGGCGGCAACGACTCCCCTATAGCTGACCGCTATAGCGAAGGCATCATTGAAACGGTTCTGGAAACCCTGCCTGAAGTTATCAAAAATCCGGGTGATCTAAACTTACGTGGTCAACTGCTTTGGAGTTCGACACTCGCATTAAATGGTATGCAGCAAGCGGGTCGTAAGCCCGGTGAATTTGTAATGCACTCCATGGAGCATGCCATCAGCGGCTTCTATCCGGAAATCGCGCACGGGCGAGGATTGGCAACGCTTTATCCTGCATACTTCCGATGGCTCGTTGATCAGGACCGTGCTGTTGACCGATTTGCACTGCTCGGCCGCCGAATCTTTAAAGTTGATGAACAAGACGACGCCAAAGCTGCCGAGCAATTTATCTCTCTTTTTGAAACCTGGCTGCAGGAAAATGAGCTCTATCAGTCCCTCACTGATATCGGTGTTCATCCGGATGCTTTTGAACATATTGCCAACTACGCCGTAGCCACCTATGGCCGTGGCGATGAGCTAAATGCACTTGGTTCGGTAACGGTTGATGATATCGTCCGCATATTCAAAGATACCGAGCGGCAGCGACAGTCTGAAATTGCTTAATTTGCCTCCACTCAGAATACAGGCAAATTAGTTTCGACTGATATGCCCTCAGATTGTATATTTTTGCTATGCAATTATATTCAGTGGATGCAATTCGAATTCATGCGCTAATACGCGAAATTTTAACAATCAACATTTAACTTAAGCAGCAGTTTTTATGCTTGACAGGCTTATTAAACCGGAAATTCAGGAGCTCATACAAAAAAGAAAGTGGAAAGATTTACGGGATGCCGTTGAAGAGTGGCCCACTGCAGAAATCGCAGAACTGATGATGCAGTTGGAAAAAGAGGATCGCGTCCTGTTTTTCCGAACGTTACCTCGGCAACAGGAAGCTGATGTTTTTTCATACCTGGAACCTGAGCAGCAAAATGCCCTGCTCGAAGAACTCACGGATAATGAAAGTAAACAACTGCTCGCCAACCTTGCTCCTGACGACCGGGCTGCTGTAATTAATGAGTTACCGGCGGAGCTGACCAAACAGGCTATGAACTTGCTAAGTCAGCAAGACCTCCGTGAGGTCCGTGAAATATTGGGCTACCCCGAAGAAAGTGTTGGCCGGTTGATGACACCCGATTATGTGGCTGTCAGGCATGAATGGACTATTAATGAAGCACTGGAACACATTCGCAAAACTGCACGACAGAGCGAAACCATTAATGTGGTTTACGTAACTGACAGCAAGGGCTTACTTATTGATGCCCTTGATATCAAAACTTTCCTTATTCAGGATCCTCAGAAAAAGGTTTCTGAGATCATGGATGATACCTTTGTCTCTATTTCAGCCTATGAGGACCGGGAAGTTGCGGTACAAATGTTCCAGAAGTACGACAAAATTGCTTTGCCCGTCATCGACTCGGATGGGGTGTTACTTGGAATCATCACCATCGATGATGTTCTTGATGTAGCCGAAGAAGAGGTTACGGAGGATTTCCACAAAGGAGCTGCCGTTGCACCGTTGCAAGTAGGCTATCACGGCACCTCTATCTGGACCTTGTTCAGCAAGCGAATTAGCTGGTTGATTATACTGGTTGGGGTTAACCTGATTTCATCCGGTGTTATTGAAGCCTTTGAAGATGTATTGGAAGCCGCCATCGCACTGGCATTTTTCATTCCGCTACTCATTGACAGCGGTGGTAACTCCGGTTCACAATCCGCCACTATTATGGTTCGCGCCATTGCCACCGGTGACGTTAAATTGCGAGAGTGGACGCGTACCGCAGGAAAGGAGATTTTCGTCGGATTGAGCCTGGGAATTGCTATGGGTCTGGCAAGCTGGCTACTTGGAATATGGAGAGGAGGTTTTGATATCGGTATCGTTGTCGGGTTGGCCATGATTTGCATTGTGGTAACGGCCAACTTAATCGGTACGCTGCTCCCATTTGTTTTAACCCGGTTGAACATTGACCCGGCTGTTGCCAGCAGTCCTTTGATCACCACTATCGTGGACGCAACGGGACTGTTGATTTATTTCAGCATCGCCGCTGCATTCCTTGATATCGGATTATGACCAGAT
Organism: Balneolales bacterium; assembly: GCA_007135115.1. GTDB lineage: Bacteria > Bacteroidota > Rhodothermia > Balneolales > Natronogracilivirgulaceae > SLJN01. Next base: position 74 of record SLJN01000225.1, on the reverse strand, counting down.
TTTAATCAGCGCTGATTTTTCTTAAAGCGCTTGAATTTATTGTGTTATCAAAAGCCGGGCAGAGGTTTAAAGCT
>SLJN01000096.1 GCA_007135115.1 Balneolales bacterium | reverse complement strand
TCCAGACGCTCTGATACGCCATAGCTCATTGCATAAGTGTGAGCGATATCGCGTATACCCGCTCGCTGGGCTTTCAGTGACGTTTCGGAAAATACCCCCATCTGTTTTGCTTCCTCCAGAATTTCACTGCGCCGCTCTTCCGCATTAAATTCCGGATGATCCCGCAGATGCCGAACTTGCTCGAGAGCTTTCACAATGTACTCTCCCCTTGTGCGATAAACGATAATTTCGAGAGGCGTTCCTTCAAGTTTTTCTTCAGCTAAAGCGATGCGGTTGCGGTAGTATTCAAGCATCTCCGAATCCGGGTCCTCGGAAAAGTGGTCTGCTTCCGCATCAATTTGATATTCAATCTCGGCCAATTCCTCAAGATAGGCTTGATATCGCCGGTTTGCTTCTTCATCCCCGCCATCCTGCGTGATGTTTTTCGGGAAATCGGCCCCATCCATGGATAGGGAAATCCGCTCTCCTTTCTTCAGATAAACCGGATAGGAGCGATCATCATACTCAATCCATGCTACCATTGAGAAGTCGGGTTCTAACTCCACCCGGAACCGGTCTTCATCATCCAACTCTAATTCTTTTCGCTCGCGCTCGGCAAATTTATAGTGAATCGCCGGAATATCGATAAAGGCTTTAGGGCTTCCTTTAAAAGTAAATTCTCCTTCCAGTATCACAGCATTTTCGGGGACCTCGACCTCCTCCTCAGAAGCGCATCCTGTCAATGTCAGAGACGCTCCGGCGCCTAAAATCACCAGAAAAATCATCGGCTTATTCACATTCATTGGAAACCTCTTTGCGCGATTCTCGTATTGCTCGATTGTCGAACATCAACAAACCTACATAACGTTCTGCATTATGAAACGCTATATTATTTACGGATCTGCCCTGTTGGTTGTCGTTGCCGCCATTACCGTGCTGACCATTCGCTCCGGTGGTGAAGACGGTGATGATGCCTCCGATAGATCGATAACAGTTGAACGCGGTGACATCACCCGGCTGGCACTTGCGACCGGGACTATTGAGCCTCGCAATGAGATAGAAGTGAAATCCAAAATTTCCGGAGTCGTAAGCAGAATCTTCGTTTCTGAAGGCGACTTTGTAAATGAGGGCGAGCCCATTATGGAAGTTCGTCCGGACCCCACCCCGCTTGAACTGGCCGAAGCCAAACGAAATCTTGAGCGGTCTGAAAGTGAATATGAAAACCTGAGCAAGGAACTCGACCGCAAACAGCGTCTCAAAGAACGGGATTTGATTTCCGAACAGGAGTTTGATGACCTTCAACAGCGCCATAACGACGCCCGGATCAGCAAACAACTCAATTCCGAACGGCTTCAGTTGTTGGAATCCGGCCGCGTCCAGATGGGTGATGTACTGATTGAAAGTGTGATTCGCGCACCCTCCTCCGGCTATCTTTTGGAGAAAAATATCGATCTCGGCGATCCGGTCATCCCCCTGACGACCTATCAGGCCGGAACCCCGGTGGCCACTTTGGCCAATATGGACGACCTGATTTTCAAAGGCGAGGTGGATGAAATCGATATCGGCCGTGTGGAAGAAGGTCAGCGTGTAGATCTCGAAATCGGTGCTCTTCCCGATGCCGAGCTCACCGGTGTGGTTTCAAAAATTTCCCTGAAAGCCCACACCGAGGACAACAAACGAGTCTTCCCGATTGAAATCACTCTGGATCCGAACGAGGATACCAATCTGCGAGCCGGTTATTCAGCCAATGCAAACATTATCATTGACGAGCGCAGGGATGTCAAAAAGATTCCGGAAAGAGTGATCAGCTTCCGTGACGATTCCAGTTTCGTTGAAATCGCCGGCGAGAAAAAGGGCGAACGCATCGAAAAAGAGATCAAGGTCGGCCTCAGCGATAATGTCGATATTGAAGTGCTTGAAGGACTTACCGAAGGGGAAAAAGTCCTGGAAAAGCCGCTTCGCACCGTAGCAGGCAACAACTGATAAAGGCATTCAAACCATGTACTCATGTCACTTTTTAGTTTAATAGCGGAATTATGGAAAAACCTCTCGAGCCAGAAGCTCAGAACGTTCCTTACCTTATTCGGCATCATGTGGGGAACGGCTACGCTGATTCTGCTTCTGGCTTTCGGATTTGGTTTTCGTGATCAGGTCATGCTCAATATGCGGGGGATGGGAGAAGAAATCACCATCCTTTTCCCTTCTCAGACCACAAAAAGCTATGAAGGCTATGGCTCCGGGCGCCAGATCACCTTTCGCGAAAATGACGCCTGGATGCTGGCAAATCAGGTGGGCGGACTTAAGGATGTAAGTCCCGAATTCCGGCGCAATGCCACGCTCCGGTACGGCGGGCAGCGAAACAGCCCGAGCGTAGGAGGCGTCCATACCAATTATGGTGAACTGCGAAATATTCATCCACAGGAAGGCGGGCGCTGGTTCAACGAACGGGACATGAGTGAAAAACGCCGCGTCATTTTTATTGGAGATGAACTGAAAGAAGTTCTCTTTGATGATAAAGATGCTGTCGGAGAGCGCGTGATGGTAGAAGGCATTCCCTTCACCGTGATTGGGGTGATGGAACCCAAAATTCAAAGTTCATCGTATGGGGGAGCACTGGATGAAGACCGGGCTTTTATTCCTGCGACTACCTACGCCACCATGTTCAATACCAATCAGATTGCCAACATCATATACCTTCCCGACCGCAATCTGAATAATGATGCGATCCAGGATCAGGTCTATGCCGCGATGGGCTCAACTCACATGTTTGACCCCGAAGACCGTGACGCCATCTCCATGTGGGATACCGGCGAGTTCTTCTCCTTCATGCACTACTTTTTCCTGGGCTTTAACATTTTTATGGGGGTGATCGGATTCTTTACCCTCGCTGTCGGTGGTATTGGGGTTGCCAATATCATGTTCGTGGTTGTGCAGGAGCGGATGAAAGAAATCGGGATCCGGCGCTCCGTCGGAGCTAAGCGAGGACATATCATCGCGCAGTTTTTTACCGAGACGCTCGGCATTGTGGCCATCGGTGCCGCCATGGGATTCCTGATTTCCTGGCTGCTGATACAGGCACTCCAAAACGTGCCCATTCAAGAATTTACCGGTACGCCTGAATTTTCTCCCCTAATCGGGCTCATTGCTTTTGCTGTACTCGGACTGGTAGGGCTCGCCGCCGGCCTGATGCCGGCCATCAGGGCTTCTAAACTTAACATTGTAGACTGCTTAAGGGCTTAATTATGTGGCGAAATCTTATTCAGGAATTTTTCGGTGAACTCCGAAAGCAAAAACTTCGATCTACGCTAACCCTAATTGCCATGGCATGGGGTACCCTGGCAGTGATTCTACTGCTTTCTTTCGGACGCGGACTCACGACCACCATGATGGAAGGTATGCGCGGCGGCGGTGACCAGGTTATGATGATTTATGGCGGGCAAACCTCTAAAGAATTCCAGGGTTTAAGCACCGGCCGCAGCATCAATCTGACCAAAGAAGATGCTTATTTGCTGCATCGGTCCGTACCCGGAATTGCCTACAGCAGCCCCTCCTACGGTCAGGGCAGCACCCAGCTGAGATCCGATTACCATACCACCAACACCTACATGGAGGGCGTTGCGCCGGATTTCGAGGTGATGCGCAGCATGTTTCCAAAGCATGGCGGAAGGTTCATCAACCAAAAAGATATCGTTGAGAAGCGGCGAGTGGTGTTTCTCGGTAATGAAATCGCCGAAGATCTTTTTCCCGATGATGATCCGGTTGGCAAATTTGTAGACATCGACGGACTGCCCTTCCGGGTGATCGGTGTGATGCAGGGAAAAATGCAATCTTCGATGAACAACGGCCCGGATGCGCAACGTGCCATCATCCCATATACCACTTTTGAAACCATCTATAATCGCCGGAATGTCAACATGCTGCTGGTACGTCCGAGTCATCCTGACCGGCAAATGGACGTCCGCGAAGGAATCAACACAACGCTGGCATCCCGGTACCAGTTTGATCCGGAAGATTCACAAGCACTGAGCGTGTGGGATTTTATTGAAATGGAAGAAATGAACCGGATGGTCATGACCGGCATTGAAATCTTTTTGTTCACTGTGGGTTTCTTCACGTTACTTATTGCCGGCGTGGGCGTAGCCAACATCATGTATGTGGTGGTGAAAGAACGAACCCGCGAAATCGGGCTGAAAAAAGCCATCGGTGCCCGCAAAACGCACATTATCAGTCAGTTTATGTTTGAGTCGGTCTCCATCGCTTTTTTAGGGGGATTAATCGGGTTGGGAATATCTTACGGTATCATTTCCACCATCCAATCCTTCACGTTTGATGAAGGCGCGATGGAATTTTTGCTGAACCCCATCCTCTCCTCTACGGTAATGGTACTCACCTTCTCCATTCTGGCACTCATCGGCCTGTGTGCCGGAATCTTCCCCGCCCTCAAAGCCGCCCGGCTTGACCCGGTGGAGTCGTTGAGGTATGAGTAAAAAAATCACTCACCTGCCAGGTACTATTGGTCTACAAATCTACCAAGCTGATATTTTTGGATATTCTCATTACATTCCAGTTATGGAAGCATTAAGGAGTAAAATTTAACACTACCTATTAGCATGATATTTCGATATTGAGAGTGCTTAACGCTAATATTAAATAGTCGTTTGATTTTATACTGCTGAAAAGTAAATTCAATATACTATATGAAGCTATATACAAAAAATTACTGGATGCAATTAAATTGACACTTTATGATAAAAAAATATATCTATTTCACTTTGATTACCATCTTCGCGCTCCAAACTTACGGTTGTGAACTCTTTGACAATGATCAAAATACTGATGAGCTATTCTATCTTGATGACAATGGCATAACCATTCGCTGCCCCGACGCTGAGCCGGGAGATACCGGATACGTGGGTGACACCCAATACAAAGCAGTTGATCTCAAGTTACTTAAACTGCACGTAGGAAAGGAAGCCGACGTAACTCAATTCTGCACGTCATTGATTACAAATATGTCACATATATTCGATGGTGCCGCTTCCTTCAACCAAGACATCGGTAGCTGGGATGTGAGTAATGTCATGTATATGGAAAGTATGTTCCGAAATGCTAATTCCTTCAACCAGGATATCGGCAAATGGGATGTCAGTAATGTACGTGCTATGAATCAAATGTTTGCTCGTGCAAATACCTTTAACCAGGATATAGGTAGCTGGGATGTTAACAGTGTACAAAACATGCATGGTATGTTCATGCATACCAGTGACTTTAACAAAAATATCGGCAACTGGAATGTGAGCAATGTGAACAATATGAGATCAATGTTTGAAAGTGCCGATTCTTTCAACCAGGATATCGGTGAGTGGGATGTCAGTAGTGTAAGTAGTATGGTTTTTATGTTCAAAAATGCCGGTTCCTTCAATCAAGACATCAGTAACTGGGATATCGGTAATGTAGAACACATTGTTTCGATGTTTCATGGTGCGGTCTCCTTCAACCAGGACATCGGTGATTGGAATACGAGTAACATCAGCAATATGAATGAGCTTTTCCATCTTGCTGTCTCATTCAACCAAGACATCGGTGACTGGGATGTGAGCAATGTAATCCACATGGATGAAATGTTCCGTGGTGCCGTGGACTTCAATCAGGATTTAACCGGATGGTGTGTCGAGTATATTGATAGTAAACCCGATCATTTTGCACTTGTGAGCGCACTTTCAGAGGAAAACAAACCTGAATGGGGAACCTGCCCATAGAACCTTTGGCACTCTATCGGATTCTTGACTAAATCCTTGCCCCCAGATTAATACCGGCCTTCTTCATCGGTGCAGGATAAGCCCGGTCCGTCCCCAAGAACCACCTAAACCTCAGCCGCCTCTTTGCTGTAGTTTTTGACGACGTAGTCATCAAGCAACTTGCGGAATTCTGCGCCGATATGGTCCCCGGCAAGCGTCGTGTAGTGTTTGCCATCGATATATACCGGTGCTTTGGGCTCCTCGAACGTGCCGGGAAGGGAGATACCGATGTTGGCGTGTTTCGATTCGCCAGGTCCGTTCACCACGCAACCCATAACGGCAACATGCATATCTTCTACTCCGGGATAAACTTCCCGCCAGATAGGCATCATTTCAACGATGTAGTTGTGAATGTCATCAGCCAATTCCTGGAAATAAGTGCTGGAGGTGCGTCCGCATCCCGGACAAGCGGTTACCTGGGGAATAAAATTGCGGATACCCATGGACTGAAGAATCTGTTGGGCAACGCGCACTTCTTCTGCCCGATCCCCATTCGGCTGCGGCGTTAACGAAACCCGGATGGTGTCGCCAATACCTTGATTCAACAGCACCGAAAGCGCAGCTGAGCTGGCAACCATGCCTTTCATCCCCATACCGGCTTCGGTTAATCCGAGGTGAAGCGGGTAATCGATCAGATCATTCAACCGGGTATAGGCTTGAATTAAATCCTGAACGCCGGAGAGCTTACAGCTCACGATAATTTTGTCGGAGGACAGCCCGACTTCCTCAGCAAGTTTGGTAGACCGGGTGGCGCTTTCCATCATCGTATCCATCATCACTTCTTTGGATGACTTCGGCTCGGGAAGCTCATTGTTCTGATCCATTTTATCAGCCAGCAACTGCTGATCCAGCGACCCCCAATTCACACCGATTCTGACCGGTTTATCCCATTTAATAGCCTGCTCAATAATCGTGCAAAAGTTCTTATCTCGCCCCTTCGTACCGGTATTTCCCGGATTGATCCGGTATTTGGAAAGCGCCTTGGCACAATCAGGAAAGTCGGTCAGCAGAATGTGCCCGTTGTAATGGAAGTCCCCGATAACCGGTACGTCTACATTTTTCTTATCAAGCTTTTCGATGATATGCGGCACCGCTTTGGCCGCCTCTTTGTTGTTGACGGTGATGCGCACCAGCTCGGAACCTGCATCATAAAGATGGGCAACCTGGGCTACGGTGGCATCAATATCTGCGGTATCGGTGTTGGTCATCGACTGAACGACCACCTGAGCGTTACCGCCGACTTTTACTCCGCCCACATTTACCTGATGTGTTTTTTTACGCTTGATCGAATTCATTATGCAGTTTTAAAAGTGTTTGTAGGAAAACTCAAAGTTCCGGAAGCCGCGCTTCTAACGGCCTGGATTTCGGGTTGTTATGTTATACCAGTTTTATCTGATGTCTCCGGTTTATCATCAACCCGGAACCGGGATAACTGCGGGATTAATACAAATTGTTCCAGCAAAGTATCTGTCTCAATTTCGTTTGCTCAACTCAAACAGAATTTTCTTTTCCCGGTCGGATAGCCCTTCGTAGCCTTGTTTGGAAATTTTATCGAGAATCCGGTCGAGTTCTCCCTCTTCCTGTTCATCGAGTACTTCGGCATCGGATACGGCGTGCATGTCTTTACGACGAGCCCCTTTAAAAGCCGAACCCGCTCCTGAGGAAGACGAAGCCCCGGCTTTTTTCTTTCCGGAAAAGCTTTTTGTGATCTGCTCAATCCAAAGGTCGTAGTGGTAGCCCCGGTAATACATTTTAATCAGTACATAACCTGTCAGGGCGCCGCCAAGGTGTACAATCCGGGCGATATTGTCGGCCTGACCTATCAGCAACAGGTCAATCAAAACCAGACCTGCGACAATAAAACGAGCTTCAATTGGCGGCAGGAAAATCAACATGATGGGCATGCGCGGGAACATCACCGCAAAGGTGACCATAATTCCCAATACCGCACCGGATGCACCGATGGTTGGTCCGGCTCCGAAAACGCCACTCAGTGCCGTATTTATGAGTGCTCCACCAATACCGGCACCGAAAAACAACACCAGAAAATTTTTCGGACCCAGCTGCTCTTCAACCGGACGCCCCATCCACCAGAGCCACAGCATATTGAAAATGATATGCAGAAACCCACCATGCAAAAACATGTAGGTAACCAGGCGCCATGGCTGGGTGAAAGTTGTAATGGGATCGGGAATAAAGGCAAAGTACTCCACCAGGAAGGTGGCGAAGGCCTGACCTCCGAGGATCATCAGGAAAAACATCACCACGCAGATGGTGAGTATCGACCTGATAGCTATCGGGATGGCCCTATAGCCTCTTTTAAAAGCACTACCAAATGAATCGTCGTGGTACATGGATCAGGAATAACCGCCTTTTAGGCCCCACATTCGTATTAAGATGTAACCAATAACCAATCCGCCGAGGTGAGCGAAGTGGGCAATACCGGTTTGGAGTCCGGAAACTCCGGCAAGCAACTCAAAAGCTCCTATCATGACAACGAAATATTTCGCTTTAATGGGTATAGGAAGAAAAATCAGCATGATTTCTCTGTTGGGAAACATCATGCCGAATGCCAGCAGAACTCCGAATACCGCTCCTGATGCACCGACTGTGGGCACTCCCTCTGCTGCCAGCAGCAAATGCAGAATACCAGCACCTATACCGGTAACAAAATAATAGATGACAAAGCGTTTGGTACCCCACAGATTTTCAATCTGCATACCGAACATCCACAGGACGAACAGGTTGAAGAAGATGTGGAGCATACCGCCATGCAAAAACATGTAGGTAACCAATTGCCATGGCCAGAAGTTACCGGTCTGCGGCGGCCACAAAGCCATGTTGTACATCAAAAACTCGCCGATACCCGGTGAGTTCAGAGCCAGGAATGCAAGCCCGTTGATAATTAATAAATGCTTAATTGCTGGAGGAAAAATAATAGTACTATCCTGTTTGGTTGAACTTTTTGCTTTCCATCAGGCAGGCTCAGCCTGAACCTGTTTGCTAAAACTGTATTTCATGACCCGAAAATAGGCATTTATTCCACTTAATGTGACTCCCGGTATGCCCTGCCCGGGAAATACGGTATCCCCGACCAGATACATGTTTTGAAACGGCGTCTGAGCCGGCGTCCAGTCCAGCAGACTTCGTTTCATGCTCTGCGGAATTCCGCCGACACGGCCGTTTTTCCGAAAAATCCAGTTCTGCCATGTGACCGGCGTACCGCTGAAAGCCACAATTACCTTTTCGCGATCGAACCCGGTTAATTTATCATTTAGGAAGTCCAGAATAAATATTTCGGTTTGCTTTTTTCTCTCATCATATTCATCCCCCAGACTGAACCACCATTCCGGGTCCACATGAGTAGATATATTTAACACTCGCTGCCCTTCCGGCGCTCGTTTTGTATCCCCTCTGGCTGATAAACTCACAAACAAAGACTCAGAAACTGTATTGGGAATGATTTGATCTGCATGCAATTGGTGATGCAGAATAAAATCATCCGGAAAAGTGTCTTCGACCGCTACACCCATCGTAAACGCTCCCCAGGCATGTTTATAACGGCGGGCATATGATTGAAACCAGGCTTGCATGGAGTCATCCACTAAATCTGCCATATTCCAAACGGGAATGTTGCTGATCAATGTTGGCGCAGTATAAACCTCTCCATCTTTAGTGCGAACCACGTAATCAGTGGGCTCTTTCTCTATAGAAGTTACCTTCTTTTTGCAAAGGAGCTCTCCGCCGTCACCTTCTAGTTTATGCTGAATAGATCGAACCATCTGCAGCAATCCGCCGGGAACGTAAAAGTTTGAGTAGTTTGGGTAGGTGAGCCCCGCTGCACCGAATAAAAACGGGGTGTGGTCAGACGGAGCCTGGGCTGTGATCATCAGCTGTTCATCCGCAAACTTTTTGAATGAGGGTGTATTCACACCAAACTTTTCCATTACATCTGTAACGCTCATCAGTCCGTAGCGGAGCATCGGGACGTCCAGCGGGTTGTTATTTAAAGCCAGCTGTGACCATTCCCACAGAGATCTTGGCGGGAAATAGGTGTTTTTGGCGGATGATTTCCAAACCAACTCTGAGACCTCAAAAGCGGTTTCCCAGAATTTCCTCTGCCCTTCCGGGTTACCAAAAAAGCGACTGGCCTCATTGACCCATTTTGTGCGGTCTTTATAGCGGATTAAAGGCTTACCATCCAGTATAATCTGCATCGACGGAGATATTTCCTGCCGAGGCAAACGGGTTTCCAGCATTTGCTCCAAACGGTGCAGCGGCTGACCTTCATCAAAACCGATCAAAGTAGTGGCTCCGGTTTCAAACCAATAGCCTTTCCGGTAATAAGTGGAACTTGACCCACCCGGTAAATGGTCTCCTTCAAGAACGCGAACGTTAAGACCCTGTCGGGCCAATAGTGCAGCTACCGACATGCCCCCCATTCCGGAGCCGAGAACAAGTATATCGCTATGATTGGATTTCATGCCGGTAGAACATCAGCCCGGTTGCGGGAGTTCGATACATCTGCAATATGCATTCTGCAATCAACAATCTGATATCCGTTCGAATCGGTTGGATGATGATATTGGGAAAATCAGATAGCCTTAGCAAGCATCTCAATAGTGTTTAGTGATAGCAGATTGATGATTTGTGATATCATATTGCAGATGTACCGGGACCAACCAATTCACCAATCCTTTCATCCGACTCCAAAACCCCATCTCGCAGCCGGATGACCCGATGGCTCATTTCGGCGATATCTTCTTCATGCGTCACGAGGATAATGGTATGGCCGGTTGACTGCAGCTCGCCAAAAAGCTTCATGATCTCTTCGCCGGTTTGGGTATCGAGGTTTCCGGTTGGCTCGTCTGCAAGCACAATTGAGGGTCGGTTAATCAGTGCACGGGCAATGGCCACGCGCTGCATTTGTCCCCCGGAGAGCTCGTTGGGTTTGTGAAAATGGCGATCCGCCAATCCGACTTTATCCAGAGCTTCCATAGCTCGTTTATTTCGCTCACGGCGGGAAATACCGGCATACACAAGCGGTAAAGCCACATTTGCCAGGCAATCAGCCCGGGGAAGCAAGTTAAATGACTGGAAGACAAATCCGATTTCTTTATTTCTCACGGCAGCGAGGTGGCTGTCACTCAGCTTGCTCACATCATTTCCGTTCAACAGATAGGTGCCGGATGTAGGCGAATCCAGACAACCGATGACATTCATCATCGTAGATTTTCCGGAGCCAGACGGTCCCATGATGGCTACGTATTCGCCCTCTTTGATTGAAAAGCTGACACCTTTCAGAGCTCCTACGGTTTGTTTACCGAGATAATAGGTTCGGGTAATTTCTGTGAGTTCAATCATGGGTTCCATAAAAAAAAGGCGCATGAGTTAATGGAGTGTTTACTCCGGCTCATACGCCTTTTTTCCGCAAAAGATTCAATAACAGCTGCAGGTATTGGAATTATCTCCCAATACTTTCATCACTCATTCTCAATCCATTCCGGTCAGCTCCGGATCCTCTTGTACTCTACCCAGATAGTAATCCAATATTTTTTCCTGGAAGATAAACTGATATTGAGCGGTGATAAAATTGGATTGTGCTTCCACAAAACTGCTTTGTGCTTCTGTCAGTTCGAGCAAAGTTGCACTACCCACTTCGTAGCGCTCACGTTGGGTTTCGAATGCGAGCTCGGCAGCTTCTTTCGCAGTTTCGCTAGCTTCCAGTTCTTTGGAATATCCTTGATAATCATTATAAGCCTGTCTGACTTCCTGAATCACCTCATACTGCAGATCTTCCAGCTGAAGTTGGGCATTTCTGCGCTGAATCTCAGCCTGCTCGATTTGATTGGAAGTTTGAAACCGGTTAAAGATGGGAATAGAAACCGATAAGCCAACCTGCCTTTGCACATTCTGATCAAAAAACTGGTCGGTAAAAGGGATTTGTTCATCATCAATAGGATTTCTAAGACGGTTACTGTAATTCGTACTTAAAGATGCATTCAGTGAAACGGAAGGATAGCGTCCGCTTCTTGCAGAATTGATGTCATAATTGGATTGCTCGATATCTTTTTGAGCAGCCATCAGATCACGACGGCTATCCATTGCCTCCTCTACCAGTTGGCGCAGATCGTAATCCCGGGGGATTAATTCATCTTCAATGATTTCGGGTTCGACAAGTTCGTAGTCGATAAACGGGTCAATCTGTAAATATCCGATAAGCTGTGTTTTAGCCAGCTCAAGTGAATTTTCCTGGCGGATTAAATCAAGTTCGGCATTGGCTACGGTGGAACGCTGCTCATATAAATCAACAGACGGAGCTGTTCCAACTTCCACCTGAGCTTCCACTTGCTCAAGCTGACGGCGGGATGTTTCAAGATTTTCACGGTTCACTTCAACCAACTCTTTTTCCAGGAGAACATCGAGGTAGGTTGAAGCGGTATTAAAGATCAAGGTTTCTCTGTTGCGTTCATACTCATCGCGAGTGGCATCCAATTCTGCACGAGAACTTCGGATGGAATTGATGCGATTAAAGCCGGTAAAAATATCATAACTGGCACTTAATGAGCCACTGGTACCTGTAGAGCCGATGTCGTCAACTTCTCCTGCCACCTGGTCGAACTGTCGACCAACGGTTCGGTTACCGGATGTGCTCATATTCAAACTTGGCAGGTATCCGGCGCGATCCCCCCGAAGAGAAACCTCCGACTGTTCAATGGCATTTTCGGCCTGCTTTAGCCAGGTGTTATTTTCCAGGGCTATTTCAATGGCCTCATCAAGAGTAAGCTGTTGCTCTTGAGCATGTACGTTCCCCCAGGAAAAAAGCAAAATTAATGAGAGCAGTGTGGCAAATCGTATCATATCGGATAAAGTTCTGAAAGTTGAAATTCTTGGCAACGCGTCGGGATTAGACGAAATGTGACACGAATAGTTGCAATTTTTTTCGCCCGGCCCCAGGCTGATTCAAATGCATAACGGTATGTCGTAACTACTCGCTAACCAAATCCGTTCAGCTGATTGTACTGAAGCAGCATTTCGCAGGATATGTGATCTGCTAAAAAAGGCCAACAGATAAATCTGTAATCTGAG
>SLJN01000268.1 GCA_007135115.1 Balneolales bacterium | reverse complement strand
CTTACTACCCGGCAGTTCAAAAAATTGCCATTTGATCTGCGGCTGGGATTCCATAAGCCAGTTGGCCCATGAAGCATGACTCGCGGTGTGATATGCGGAAAGCAACCAGACCTCAGGCCGGTCGCCGGCAGGTTTGGAGTTAGGTTGACTACGCATGGTCCGCTTCAACCCCGTTCGCGGCGGCAACTCTTTCAAGAACTTCTGCCAACTGCTCCCCATGCCGGTCGCGATTAAATTCTTCGGCCAGCTTTCGGGCATGGGCTGATGTATTTTGCAGTCGGTGCGAGTCTGACAGAAGATCATTTAGCTGTCGGGCAGCGGTAGCGGCATCCTCAGGGGGTACCACTATCCCGGCTTCTCGGGATCGAAGCAGATCGGCCTGCCACCCTTCGTAGTTGATCATCTGAGCCTTTCCGGCGGTCAGTCCGTCAAAAAACTTGTTGGCCGAGTTGTTTTGCATCTCTTTCAAATTTAAAAATAGCGAACAAGTTACATCCGCCAGAGAAAACAGCAGCGGCATATTGTATTTCGGATGCTCCTCCATCATGAAAAAGTTTACATCAAGAAGGCCTTTGTCGGCAGCTTGCTTACGAATTTTTTGATGCTCGGCTCCGTCGCCAATCACGAGAAAACGCACCTCCGGGTTAAGCTTCCGCATCTGTTCGGCAATTTCCACCAGATAAGGCAGGTTGTTGATCAGACCTTGCTGACCGGCGTACAATACCAGCGGCCGATGTTCCAGCCAGCGATAGTTGTGCCGGAGTTCCCGGGTGCGCTCCGGGTCTACCTGGAAATACCCGATATCACAGCTGTTGGGTATGATGGTGATTTTATCTTCCGGAAACCCTTTTTGGGCGATACCATCTTTGATACCCGGCGAAAGTGCCACGATTTCATCAGCATTCTCATAAGCTGACTGTTCCAGTTTTTCTGCTTTTTTTCGTTCAAAACGGGTCTTGAGCGCCCCGACCGCAATGGGCAACTCCGGCCACAAGTCGCGGACTTCAAAAACTACGGGGATATTTTTTTGATTCCGGATTTTTTCGGCAGGGCGGGCTACCGTCAATGGTGTGCTGGTGGCGTAGACGATATCCGCGTCGATCTGCAGTGCTCGTTTGGTTGCGCGGCGGGCGAAGGTTCGAAATACCCACATCCGCCGTAAAAACGACATCGAATTTGAATAGGGAAGCGGCAACCAGTGCACCATGATGTCATCTTCCAGTGTCACATACCATTTTTTCTTCCGGCGACCTACGGTGCGGTCGGCTGTCAATACCGTCACCTGATGGCCGCGTTGCACAAGTCGCCGCGCGAGTTCAAGCGAACGGGTGCTTCCAGGCATCCGGTCGGTATTAAAATATTGGTGAATATAGAGTATATGCATCAATCAGCTCACGGCTGCCGATTTTGGTTTTCCTGTTGATGGCTCTTTTGACTCGGCAAGATATTGACCGGCCCGATCTATATGTTTTTGAATAAATACGTCTTCCGGATTTCCCGATTTAAGCGCTTCGATCGCCGCATACAGATCGCGGATCAAGTCTTGCTGCCTGCGTATGGTTTGTTTCAATTGATATTTCCGGTCAGCCTCCCAGGTTTTTCGTTCTTCAGCAAAATGGCGATTCATCAGGCGAATACGATCCTGTAGCTCCCGATTATCTATTTCAGCCTGTCGGTAGCGCTGGTAGCCTTTACGATATAATTCGTTTAACCGGTGGGATGAAATCGGGTTGCCATGTAACTCCGGGGCTTTTTTCACGGTTTCAAGGCGGCCATCCTTACGGGCAACCATAAGTCCGGCATGGTCGGGTAATGCTTTAAAAACCTTGCGATAGACTTTTGCCGAAACCACATAGTAAAAAAAGTTGGGTCCGAACGTCTGTTCATCAAGTAAGGCGTCTTTGGAAAGGCTGCCGAAGGATTTTTCACGATCATTATTGAAATCAGCCCGGTCGGTTTTGATCTCAAACTCAGTTACCTGATAGGACTGATCCACCGCTAATACATCTGACTCCCATGCCCATAAATACACTCTGGGTAAAACCAAGACCGGATCCTGAGTTTCGGTCAGGGTAGTAACCTGCCGGATCAAAAGTTGTTCATCGGGAGTATAATGCAAGAGAAAATACCATTGATTCGCATTGACGGTAAAATATAATCAAAACACGGGCAGTCCGGAAAAGCTATGGATAAAGTAATTGTATTAAAATAATTAGACTATTTTATCCAAAATTTCATAAATCCTTTACAATTCGTAATTATCTTCGGACGACTTTCAACTAAGGGAATCTGAATCTCCTTACGATGCGTAAATACTTTAAGGGAAAGCCTTTGGTGCGAAGTCAAAACATTCAACAATTTTTGTCTACAAGCATGGAGAATGCATTATGGAACATCCAACATGGGTTAAGAACCAAGAGCTGATTAACTGGGTTGAAGAAACCGCAGCACACGCCCAACCCGATAACGTTCACTGGGTGGACGGAAGTCAGGAAGAAAACGACAATCTCACGCAGCAATTAGTTGACAAGGGCACTTTCATCAGACTGAATCCCGAAAAACGGCCGAACAGTTTTGCCTGCTTTTCGGACCCGAGTGACGTAGCTCGCGTAGAAGACCGAACCTATATTTGCAGCCGTCGTAAAGAAGATGCCGGCCCCACTAACAACTGGGAAGATCCGGAGAAAATGAAGAGCACCATGAACGAACTCTTCAAAGGCAGCATGAAAGGCCGTACAATGTATGTAATTCCTTTCAGCATGGGCCCGATTGGCTCACCGATTTCCCATATCGGCGTTCAGATTACCGACTCAGAGTATGTGGTCATCAACATGCGGATTATGACGCGCATGGGTCGCAAAGTTTTGGATACGCTCGGAGATGGCGAATTTGTCAAATGTATGCACTCCGTCGGTGCACCGCTTGAGCCGGGACAGGAAGATGAAAAATGGCCTTGCAACCCCGATACCAAATACATTGTCCATTACCCTGAAGAGCGAGCCATTGAATCTTACGGAAGTGGCTACGGCGGAAATGCCCTGCTCGGTAAAAAGTGCTTTGCGCTTCGAATTGCCTCGACCATGGCCCGCGATGAAGGCTGGCTGGCTGAGCACATGCTCATACTTGGCGTAGAATCACCGGAAGGTAAAAAGAATTACGTAGCGGCGGCTTTCCCGAGCGCATGCGGTAAGACCAACTTTGCGATGATGATTCCGCCGAAAGGTTTTGACGGCTGGAAAGTCACCACCGTAGGGGATGACATCGCCTGGATCAAGCCGGATGAGAACGGAAAGCTACGCGCGATAAATCCAGAAGCCGGATATTTCGGGGTAGCACCGGGCACCAACTACGATACCAACCCGAATGCGATGGAGTCGATTAAGGAGAACACCATCTT
>SLJN01000179.1 GCA_007135115.1 Balneolales bacterium | reverse complement strand
TGTGCCGCCTTCACCCGGTCTGGTTTGGTATCCATCCGGAAGATTCATGATGAAATCATGCGCCTCTGCTGATTTAGCGGCAGCTACCACCTCTTCAAACGGCGCATCCGGGCGGGCAACTTTAAGATTCGCCAAAATGGTATCATCAAACAACCACACGTTTTGATTGACCACGGCAACCTGGTTTAGCCACTGTTTTTCATCCAGCATATCCAGCGGAACGCCGTTGACCATGATCTGCCCGTCTGAGGGCATCAGTTCCCGGGTAATCAAGCGGAGCGCGGTGGTTTTGCCCGACCCGCTTCGGCCGACCATGGCGGTAGTTTGCCCCGGCTTAAGTTCCAGAGAGCAGTTTTCCAGAACTTGTTGTTCGCTATCACCGTATCCGGCACTCACATCATCAAACCGGATGCGATACGGGCCGTTCGGCACTGCTATGGATGGAGCCTCACTTTTTTCCGAAACCGGGGTATCCAGTATTTCAAAGATGCGCCCGGCGACTTCGGTTCCTTCCATGCCCGCGTGATGCTGGGCACCGAACATCCGGAAGGGCAGGTAATACTCGGGAGCGAGCAATAGCACAAACAGACCGAGTTGAAATCCGATATAACCTTCCACCAACCGTATGCCAATTTCGACAGCTACCAGTGCCGTAGCGATGGAGGCAAAAAGCTCAAGGGCGAGTCCGGACAAAAAAGCAATTTTCAACACCCCCATGGTGGTCGAGCGGAATTGATCGCTCGTCGTTTCAATTTCACGATGTTTCGTATCGGCTTGATTAAAAACCATCAGCGTTCGCAGCCCCTGCACAACATCCAGGAAATGGCTGCTTAAACGGGTTAACACGGACCATTGCTGCTGGGTTTGCGTTTGCGCTTTCATCCCTATGAGTGACATAAAGAGGGGAATCAGCGGACCGGTAATGATCAGGATTAACCCGCTCAACCAATCTATCGAAAAAACGAATATCCCAAGGATGATCGGCACAATCATCATGTGAATGGCAGCCGGCATAAATCGGGCGTAGTAATCATCGAGTTTCTCGACACCTTCAACCGCCGTTGAAGCAAGCTCTCCACTTTGTTGCCGGCCTACCCAAGCCGGTCCTAGCTTGCGAATATGCGTGCTGAGATCGTTTCTGAGCTTCTCCTTTAAGCCGGATGCCGCTTTTTGGGCTAAAATTTCAGAAATCCAGAACAGTGAGCCGCGCAGCAACATCGCACCGGCAAGGAGCCACAAAACAGAGGTGATGGCTGTTAAGGGCTTCTCCTGCATAAAAACCGCATCGACAGCGGTGCTCAGCCCGTACATCATCAAGATGATGGCACCGGAGGTCAGCAGGCTAAGGGCGGCAAGCCCGACCCATACAGATTTCATCTGCATGCCATACTTAAACAATCGCCGATGG
This sequence comes from Balneolales bacterium, assembly GCA_007135115.1. Classification (GTDB taxonomy): domain Bacteria; phylum Bacteroidota; class Rhodothermia; order Balneolales; family Natronogracilivirgulaceae; genus SLJN01. The sequence goes on along the minus strand of SLJN01000179.1, from coordinate 2,010 downwards.
TTACGGTTATATTCGGCTTGACGTTCTTTGGAAAATTCCGGCTTCACGTTAGCACAGAGTCAGGTTGGTTTGAAGTGGATTTTGGTTCCACTTTGAAAATAATGAAGCAAGCACAGGTAGTAGCCTGTGCTTGCATGAATTAAGCTGCCCAAAACAAACAGAGAACTTTAATCTCTCGGGATCGCCTCCCGGGTAACACGCTGACTGAACACCCAATAACTCCATGCCTGATATGCCAGGATAATGGGGACAAAAATCAGTGCTACGAATGACATGATCGTCAGCGTAAGATCTGAGGAGGATGCGTTGTAAACCGTCAGGTGATACTCATCGGAGAGACTTGACGGCATCACGACCGGGAATAATCCTTGAAAGGCAACAATGGTACCGAATACGATGGTTGCCCCGGTTGCGCCGAATGCCCAGCCGTATTTATTAAACTGCATGAATGCGAATACGGCAACAAATGACAGGATAGTAATCATCGGCAGGGTTCCCGGGATAATTCCGAATTCCTCAAATAGTACGGTATGGCGATATCCTAACAGAGCAAACAATAAAAGGACGATACCGACCGGAGCCCACATCATACGAGCGATTTTTTCAATGCGCTGTTTGTAATTACCTGTGGTGCGTAAACTCAGAAAAAGTGCGCCGTGTAAGGTGAACATCAGCAGAGAAACGACACCTCCCAGCAGAGCATACGGGTTTAGCAATATGGCCAGCGTACCGGTGAAATTCATATCTTCACCAATTGGTAAGCCCATGACGATGTTGGTTAGTGCCACACCCCATAAAAAAGCCGGCAAAACACTTCCCCAGAACACAAACTGGTCAGCTGTAGCTCGCCACCATTTATCTTTGAGTTTACTACGGAACTCAAAGCCAACCGCTCGTACGATGAGCGCAAGCAGTATCAAAAAAAGCGGCAGATAAAACCCGCTGAACATAGTTGCATACCAATGGGGAAATGCTGCAAACATGGCCCCGCCGGCAGTAATGATCCAGACTTCATTGGCATCCCAAAAGGGACCGATGGTATTGAGTGTTACCCGCCGGTCAATTTCATCTTTGCTGACAAAAGGCATCAGGATGCCGACGCCGAAATCAAATCCTTCGAGAAAAAAGTAGCCGATGAAGAGCACGGCAATCAGAATAAACCAGATAGTTTGAAGATCCATAGTTCGATTCCTCCTTAGTAGGTGTGCAGATTGGTTTCGACACCCTCCTGCTCTTCAGGAGCGCCTTTTTTACCGAAGTAATACACCAGGTAAAAAGCAGCTACGGCAAGTATGCCATAGATCACCGTAAACCCGATCATGGTAAGCCAAATAGAGCTTTCGAACACCGATGGCGACACTCCATCCTCTGTTAAGAGTAGTTCGTAGACTACCCATGGCTGGCGCCCCATTTCAGTTACAATCCAACCGGCTGTATTGGCTACAAAGGCGAGAAACAAACTAATTATCGAAATGCGCAAGAATTTTTGATGATCCTGAATTTTGTTGCGCCACCACAGCCACAATCCCCAAAAAGAGACTATTATAAAGAGCACTCCGAGCCCTACCATGATCCTGAAACTCCAGTAAACAACCGCTACAGGGGGCACATAATCACCGGGGCCGTGTTTTTCCTCCATCTCGGCTTGTAAATCTTTAATGCCTTGAACTTCGCTGGTAAGGTTGTTATGTGACAGCACGGAAAGCATATAAGGCAGGCGTAATTCTCGTCTGCTTGTTTGCTCTTCCTGATCAATAATCGCAAACAGGGAGAAACTGGCCGGTTCCTCGGTTTCCCAAAGACCTTCCATCGCCGCCATTTTCATAGGCTGGGTTTGTACAGTATCCTGAGCTTGATCGTGACCGGTGATAGCAGTGAGTAAACTGGCGACTGCTGTAAAAACCAAGGCAATTTTAGCAGACTTTAGGAAGATTTCCGTCTGTTGTTTGCGGATCAACATCCAGGCGCTCATACCGAGTACGAATAAACCACCCGTAATAAATCCGGCCA
>SLJN01000379.1 GCA_007135115.1 Balneolales bacterium | reverse complement strand
GAGCCTGAAACCACACTCGATGAACTACCCGGCAACTGGCCTGACCCCACACAATCCGCAGCCACCCGGAATTTTGATTATTGGGCTGATCGGGGTTTTGCAGGATTGCAAACGAGTCCTCAACTGCGCCGGTTTCTGGGGAATATGCTGCATCAGATTTTTATAGAGGAAACCCCGGAAAATCCCGAATCCATCGTATACTTACAGCCCAAAGTACAATCCCCCGACGGTTCCCTTCAGCATTATTACCGTATCATTGACCTGGATGATGATTGGCGCGCGGCGGTATCCATGGTAGCCTCCCGGCATGGCGGCACGCGAATCGTGATGATGTTCAAGAAAAACAACAAAAATGTAGGACTTGCCGAAATCAACCCGGAACTTCATCGGAAAAAAGTGGGACCCGATGTTATGCTTTACCTGCCGGGAAAAACGATGCCGGCCAATCTTTTTGATGACATTGAACTACCTCTCGACCCCAATTCCATAACCGGCTCAAAAGAATTGATTGATCCGGTACAGACCTATTTTAATCAACAAATTTTATCTCATGCATAGCCAGCAACACCGAGAAAAGCTAAAAAACTGTTTTCAGGAGGAATCCAACGCTCTGATTTACCTTGAAGGCGGATCGGTACTGCATCGCTACGAAACCGACTATGAATACCCCTTCCGCCAGGAATCCAATTTCTGGTATGTAACCGGCGTCGATGAACCCGATTTTGAAATGCTCATGCACGTACCAAGCGGCACCTGGCATCTGTTTATACCCAGAAGGGATGCCCAGTATGCCGTCTGGAATGGCTATGTCTTCGACAAAGATGATTACAACGCCAAATACAAACCGGATCAGATTCACTATGTCGATGAGCTTGATGATGTGGTGGAAAAATACCAGCCGGAGCGCATTTACTGTCTGGATGAAGAAACCGCCGAAGAGTTTGGAGATGCCGGGTATAATACTGACGATAACTTTCTGAAAGATGCGCTCGCCTACTGCCGCTGCATTAAAACCGATTGGGAGTGTAACCAGCTCCGTAAGGCCGCCGACGTCGCTAATGCAGCCCATCGCAGATTGATGCAGTGCGTCCGCCACGGGATGAAAGAATATGAGATGAAGGCCGAGTTCGATTATGTGCGCCTTTCACGTGGGATGATTCATGAGCCCTACAACGGCATCTATGCTTCCGGCCCGGGCAGCGCCATTTTACACTATGTGAATTGCGACCGCCAGCTCAAAAACGGCGAATGGTTTTTAGTGGATGCCGGAGCTGAACATAATGGCTATGCCGCCGATATCACCCGTACTTTTCCGGTGAGCGGCACATTTACTGATTTTCAGAAAGATTTGTATGATGTCGTGCTCAAAGCTCAAAACGAGGCTATCGAGGAGGTGAAGCCGGGCAATCGCATGGAGGATCTTCACCTTGGTGCAGCCAGGAACATTCTGGAAGGCCTGAAGGAAATGGGTCTGTTAACAGGCAATGTTGAAGAAATGATGGAGAAAAACATTTTTGCCCTCTTCTTCCCGCACGGGCTGGGACATTTTCTGGGTCTGGATACCCATGATGTGGGTGGCTACCCCAAAGGGGTAGAAAAAATCGACCGCCCGGGTCTAAAGTTCCTTCGAGCCCGCCGAACCTTTGAGCCCGGAATGGTGCTCACTATCGAGCCGGGGCTCTATTTTATACCCGCACTGCTGAAACCGGCTTTTGAGGATGAAACAAAATCCGCCTATCTGAATGCTGATAAGATCGAACCCCACCTGCACTCCGGTGGAATTCGGATAGAAGACAATGTAATTGTAACTTCAAACGGAAATGAGAATCTGACCAACGTCCCGAAAGAACGGTCGGAAATAGAGGCATTGATCGCCTCAAATCATTAAGATCATCAAATTAAGGTAATCCGGAACTTAACTAACATTATGAAACGACTGCTATTCTTACTTGCTGTACTGCTGCCGGGAAGTGCAATTGCCCAGGAAGGGCTTGATACCCTTAGCCTTGAAACCATTTTCCATGAACCACACCTGCCCGGCGTACGTCCGGCGTTGAGCGGATTCAGTTATGATGACAACACCATTTATTTCAGCTGGAATGACTCCAGTTATGCGCAGCGGGGTCAGTATCAGGTAAGCCGGGGCGGAGGTGATGTCAGCGAATACAAAGAAGAGGTGTTTAATCGCGCGACCTTCAGCCCGAACAGAACCAAGTTGTTTTATGTCGATCAGGGCGACCTCATTGTCGCAGACAGCGACGGAAGCCGTGAGCAGACGGTGTTGAGTACTGAAAAAAATCTCGGATCACCCACCTGGGCGCCGGATAATCGCCACATAGCACTTTCCAAAGACGGCGATGTGTGGATTGTTGACAGTGAAACCTCAAAATTCCGCCAGATTACTTCCCGGGATGAAGAAGATCCGGGCTACAGTGTAAGTGCCTGGAGTGGAGACGGCAACTACTTGATGGTCTTTCAGTACGACACTTCCGACCACCGGACGGTTTACTTTCCGGAGTACGTCGATAAGTTTGTGGAACCGGGGGCATCCGAGCGGGGACAGGCGCATGTCTACGCATCGGCAATTGAAGTGGAGTCCAAAGAAAAAGAGCCGCTGTTTGATGGTATCTACAGCATCATGAACACCTCAGCCAAAGATAACAGCTCCAAAGTAGCTGTAGATCGTACCGATCGGGACATGAAAGAGCGCACCATGAAAGTTTTCGATTTGGAAGATGCCTCCTACGAGACGGTTTTTGAGGATGAAACCGACGGGTGGATTTATTCTGCGCGAAGTACCATGGAGTTTGCGCCGAACAGCGAAATACTGATGTTCACCTCAGAGCAGGATGGGTGGGCACACTTGTATACCTTACATGCCGATGGCAGCCTCAAGCAGCAGCATACGGAAGGTGAATTTGAGGTTCCCTATGCGGAATGGCTCAACAGCGATCAAATCGTTTACGCTTCCACGGAAGCAGACCCCGGTAAAAGACACATCTATCGGTTTGATGTTGACAGTGGAGAAAGCACCCGCCTTACCGAAGAGCCGGCATTCCGGCAATCGTTCAATCTGAGTCCGGCAAAATCCATGTTGGTCTACGAGAAAACCTGGTGGAACGAACCGTTTGAACTGTTCCAGCTTGACCTGGATGGCAATCCCGCCGAAACCCGGCTGACCGAATCCATCCCTGACCGGTTTTATGATGTAGATTGGCAGGAACCGGAATACATCCGTTTCACCAGCCGCGATGGAGAGACCCCTCTTTCGATGCGGGTCCTGAAACCGACCGATTTTGATGAAAATGAGGAATACCCGGTAGTGGTTTTTGCCCATGGCGCCGGATCACTGCAAAATGTCTATAAAGGCTGGTCGAACAATTACTGGCGCGAATATATGTTCGATCAGTACCTCACCAAGCACGGTTATGTAGCCGTCGAGGTGGATTTCAGGCACAGTACAGGTTATGGCCGCGATTTTCGGGAGGATGTCACCAACTGGATGGGTAAATACGAAACCAAAGATATCGTCGATGGCCTCGATTATCTCGATGAAAACGGGGGATACGTAGACCTGGATCGGGTAGGCATTTACGGCGGTAGCTACGGCGGTTTCATGACGCTCTATGCATTGACGGATAAACCCGACCGCTTTCACGCCGGCGCCGCGCTCAGAAAAGTAACCAACTGGGTAAATTACTACTACGCCAACCCTTGGTACACCCGCCCGCGCCTGGGAGACCCGGATGAAGACAGCGAACACTACGAGCGCAGCTCACCGCTGACCTACGCCGAAGACCTTGAACACCCGGTGCTGCTGCTCCACGGACTGATCGATGACAACGTCGGTTTCCAGGATGCCATGCAGTACGCTAACAAGCTGATCCAATCCGGCAATACCAATTTTGAAATGATGGTCTACCCGGATGAGCGACACTCCTTTCAGGACCCCAACGCATGGTATGACGAATACTACCGGATGTTCCATTTCTTTGAGGAAAACGTCAAAAACCGGGAGGAATGAGGAGGTAGTTTCGGTTTTTTTAAAACCGCGGATTTTCGCGGATTATAACGGATTAAAGTGGGTGTAGAAGGTTCAGGTGTTATTAACAGTTAAACCCCCAAACATTCAAACGAACAAACACATCAATCGAGCAACTGTTCGTTGTGATTCGTACTTTTCCCGCAGCTGAAATTCAACATCAACCGAGATACCGATGGCAGAGGTTTATAAAGCGTTAACCCGTAAATATCGTCCCCGGTCGTTTGACGATATCGTTTCGCAAAGTCATGTGAGCGAAACACTTAAGAATGCCATATCGCAGAACAGGCTGAGTCATGCCTATCTGTTCTGCGGCCCGCGTGGGGTTGGGAAAACCACGATGGCACGGGTGCTTGCCCGGACGGTCAACGAGGTCGATGAATCGGTAGATGGTGAAGAGTTAAGTAACACGCTCAACATCTTTGAGATGGATGCCGCTTCCCATAACAAAGTGGAAGATGTGCACTCCCTGCGCGAACGTGTGCGCATCCCTCCGCAGACCGGGCGGTACAAAATTTACATTATTGATGAGGTTCACATGCTGAGCAAGTCGGCATTCAACGCCCTGCTCAAAACACTGGAAGAACCTCCGGATCATGCCATTTTCATTTTTGCGACCACCGAGCCGCATAAAGTGCTGCCAACGATCATTTCCCGGTGTCAGCGCTACGATTTTCGCCGCATTTCGGTTGATGAAATTGTCGACCACCTCAGGGACATCAGCCAAAAAGAGAACATCAACATTGATGATGAATCGCTTCATGTAATTGCCAAGAAAGCTGATGGCGCGCTTCGGGATGCACTTGGGGTTCTTGACCAGGCTGTTGCATTCTGCGGCACGAATATCACCCATGATGAGCTGCACAAAGCCCTGAATGTTGTCAGCACCGAGCGGCTGTTTGATCTGACCGATGCGATCATCAAGCAGGATGCTACCGCTGGCCTCCAGCTGATCAATGAGCTTATTCAAGAAGGGTACGACATCCAGGAGTTTTTGGCCGGGCTTACCGAGCATCTGCGGAATTTATACCTGTCCAAAGATGTGGCCAATCATCAGATGATTGAGTCCACCGAAGATCAGCGCAAGCGGTTCGCCGAAACCGCTAACGCTTTTTCCACCGACGATTTAATGCGGATGCTGCATATCGTCAGCGAAGCTCAATTTAAAATCCGGGAGGCTCAGCAGCCCAGGATCTTGCTGGAAGTGACCTTGCTGAAGCTCTTCCACATGACCCGCACTGACGGTCTCAGAGAACTTATGAAAGAACTTCGGGAGCTGAAAGCATCCGGAGTTTCGGGGAAAGCGCAATCGGTTGAAACCCCTTCATCAACCCAAAAAGCACAGCCGGAGCCTAAACAGGCTGAAGAGCCGGAACCTACGGGGAAAGTAGAGGAACCGAAATCTCCTGAACCACAAAAAACTGCGGAACCTGATAAGCCATCCGACAGCCAGAAATCCGAACCTGCATCACCCAAACCGGAGCCTGCTCCGTCCAAGTCGGAGCCGTCATCTGCACCGCCGCCTTCGGAGCCTAAAGACGACGGGGAGATTGATCTTTTTGGCAAACCTTCCCTCGGGCGGCCGAAAAACATGAGCAGTGTGGACCTGGGAGGTACGGCATCACCTCAAAATGCCGACTCCGAAGATCACGATACGCAAACCGGACAGATCAACGGAAGTCTGGCGGTTGCGACCGAGCCGAAGGTGGACTATCAAAAACAGGTATATTTTCACGATGTGGAACAGAACTGGGATCGGTTTCTGGAGATGATCAAATCGGAGGAGGGGCATACGACTTATTTTACGGTACGTCAGGCCGTACCGGTCGAACTGGAAGAAGGTTGTGTTTGGGTGGAGTGCAAGGACGGTTTTACACATGAAATCATCCGGCAGAAAAAAAGGGAGTTCGGCAGAATATTGAGCCGCTGCTTTCAATGCCATCTTACGATTGACTGCAAGCTGGTAGAAACAAAGCCGGATGCGCAATCGTTAGATCCGTACACCCGATTCCGGAAGCTGCAGCAAAAAGATCCTAAACTCAGGGCTATTGTAGAGTTATTCGGCGCTGAACTGGATATGTAACACAGTTTGCAACACGTTTAACAGGATCGGCAAAAGTGCCTTTTTTGTTTCAATCCGGGCAGACCCAAACCAGAATTTTAAAAAGCAGTCTATTATGCAAAATATGGCAGATTTATTCGGCAAGCTTAACGAGTTTCAGCAGAAAATGAACGACGTAAAAGGTGAGCTTGCTGAACTTGAAGTAGAATCCGAAGCTGGCGGAGGCATGGTTAAAGTGACCGCCAACGGGAATCGTGAGATTGTCAGCATCAAGCTGGATAAAGACGTTGTTGATCCCAACGATCCTGAAATGCTGGAGGATCTGATTGTCGCCGGCGTGAATAAAGCGCTTCAACAGGCAGAAGAAGCTTCCCAGAACAAAATGGCAGAAATCACCAAGGGTATGATGCCGGGCGGGATCGACCCCAGCAAATTGGGTTTTAAATAGTGTCTGAAAGAAAAAGCCAATATCGGCGTTCCGCTCGTCCAAAAAATGCTCATGTACGTTCTCTGTACACTGCGCTTTTTTGGAGCTTCGCGCGCCTTGATCTTGGCGTTTTCTTTCAAACACGACCATTTTTTACAGGCACAAAATTATCAGGTTTGCTATAAACCGGAATGCAACTTACCTCTGAATCTCTTGAACAGGCCATTGAACAATTGGCTAAGCTGCCGGGTATGGGGCGCAAGTCGGCGCAGCGGATTGCCATGCATCTGCTCAAGCAAAGCGATGACTACGTATTCAAACTCGCGGATGCCTTATCCCACTTGAAGCAATCGGTCAGCCACTGCTCGGTATGTTTTAATATAACCGATGAGGAACCCTGCCGCATCTGTGCCACCGAAAAGCGCAAGACGGGGGTGATTTGCGTAGTGGAAGAGCCCAAGGACGTTTATGTCATTGAGCGCACGAATGAATTCAATGGCCGTTATCATGTGCTTGGCGGCGTGATTTCTCCCCTCGACAATGTCGGCCCGGATGACATCCGCATAAAAGAGCTGGTAGCCCGCGTTCAGTCAGAAGAGCAGGTGGATGAAGTTATTCTGGCCCTCAACCCCGATGCCGAAGGTGACACGACGGCCTATTACATCAACAAGCTGGTGTCGCCTTTGGGGGTAAAAGTAACCCGGATTGCCCATGGCATCCCGATGGGAACGGAGCTTGAATATATTGATGATGCCACACTGAGCCGGGCTTTTTCAGGCCGCTCGGCGGTTTGATTGCGGGTTATGGCATCAAATCCAGTTCAATAAGCATTTCTTCTACGGCCAGAATCATCTCAATTTGCTTTTCAAGATGGCCGTGCCCCGCTTCAATGTTGATGTAAGGTTTGCCCTCCATTCCTGAAAAAACCGACAGCGAGCCATCGTTGGTTACATTGTTTTCATCCTGCAGCATCGCATTGTAGCCGCGTTCAGTAAGGTAGTCGTAAAAGCGTCGGTCGGTGAGATAATAAAAATCATTTATATCCTCATCCTCTTCAATAAGCACCAATTCGGCATCGTCGCTGAGATTGCCGTCATCGGTATAACTTTCTATGGAGTATCCGTTCAGGCCGTTGTTGTGCATGGCGATGACGACATCGTGATCAAAAAAGCGGAATTCTTCCAGGATGATATCGGCTAATTGCCGGACTTCTTCATGAGCGTCGTCGCTATAACTCCCGCCGTCCTCAAGGGTCATTTCTATTCCGGTATCGGTAAATATCCGGTTCGGGTCGATGGAGAAAGTATCGGTTTCAATCGTGAATTCAATTCTACGGGTTTCGTCGTGGTTCAGGTAGGTCAACGAGCCCGGAGCGTCGCTCAGGTAGTCCAGGGATGCTTCTATTGAGGTTTGCTCGTCTTCGTGGAGATTGATCAATTTTAAACCACCTTCTCCGGATTGAAAGTGCTTTAGCGTGATTTCTTTATCTCCTAACGCAATGCTTTTGGTTGACTCTTCTATGCCTTCAGTTTCAGAATTACATCCGGAAATTATATTAATTAGGAAAAAGAAAAAGGAGGCGTAAATTATGGAAAAACAAATGCGTGTCATTGATGCTAAGGAGGTGTTTCTGATTGATTTTGATTTTTATAGAAATGGCTAAATAAAAAAAGGCCAACTCGTGTCGTGGATTTAATACTGTCAATCCTTCATAATAATGCATAAATTCCGGTGAATAAACCATCGAAAAATTACGGGTTAAAAATTTAGGCAGAAGTCAATATGACACCGGCAACGCTTGTGTTGAAATCGGGTATGGTAAAGAAATTGGACTGACTTGCAGAAGGCTCCACAACAATAAAGAACTGAAACGCTTATTAGCTTTTAAACAGCTTTGCCTGGCAGTATTTCACCTATTTCGTTGTCATTGTGAAACCAAGATCAAATTTAACACCATTAGAAAATATTATGAGCACTTCAGGTGACTATAAAGAGCAATCATTAAACCTGCATCGACAGAAAAAAGGTAAACTGGAAATTGCTTCCAAGTTTCCCCTCGAAACTATTGAGGATTTAAGCATCGCCTATACCCCCGGTGTTGCAGAGCCTTGCCGGGTGATCAACAAAGATGTCAGTGAAGCGAACAACCTTACGGTAAAAGGCAATTCGGTAGCGGTGGTGAGTGACGGATCAGCCGTGCTTGGTTTGGGCAATATAGGCCCAGAAGCAAGTTTGCCGGTTATGGAAGGCAAGTGCCTGCTGTTCAAAAAGTTTGCAGGCATTGATGCTATGCCTGTAGTTTTGGCTGAGCAGGATGTCGATAAAATTGTAGATACGGTGATGATGATTAGTTCAACCTACGGGGGAATCAATTTGGAAGATATCGCCGCACCGGCCTGTTTTGAAGTAGAAAGGCGGCTCAAGGAAATCTGCCCGATACCTGTCATGCATGATGATCAGCACGGCACAGCCGTCGTAACACTTGCCGGTTTGTTCAATGCATTCAAGTTGGCAGATAAAAAAATTGAAAATTGCCGGTACGTCATAAATGGCGCAGGCTCTGCCGGTGTCGCTATTATTAAGCTGTTGCGCCATTTGGGTGCGAAAGATATCGTGCTCCTGGACAGTCGGGGGATTATACATGAAGGACGTGAAGGCCTCAACGAGAGCAAGGAAGAGATGGCCAGGGAGACCAATCCTGGCAATGAGCAAGGCAATCTTGAAGACGCTGTAAAAGGTGCCGATGTTTTTATCGGCGTTTCAGCGCCAGAGGTGTTGTCGGTAGAAATGGTGAAAACCATGAAAGAGGATCCCATCATCTTTGCCATGGCCAACCCTGTTCCGGAAATCATGCCGGATGAAGCCGCCAAAGCAGGGGTTCGCATCATGGCAACCGGCCGGTCGGATTTCCCGAATCAGATTAATAATGTGCTTGCTTTCCCTGGTCTCTTCCGTGGAATTATTGATGCCGGAGCACCGCAGTTCACCCGCGATATGTTTATTGCTGCCGCTGAAGCCATCGCCGCCGCTGTGGGTGAGCCAACTCCGGAAAAGATTATACCCAGCCCGTTTCAAGAAGATGTACCGGGTCTTGTGGCAGATGCTGTCAGAAAAGTAGCTGAGTCTTGATTGTATTTATGATGCCTGGCCGCTGATATCAATTTGCCGGTCAGGCATCTAACAAAATAATCAAGGGATATTTTTGGATTACAAGTTAGCTCTATACTCTTTTACAGGGGAAAGCCGTATTTTAATTATACCCCTTTAACCACAGTTGCTAAGAGAGATGAGCAAGCTCCAACCCGGGATCATATCGGTTTTTTTAGTTGTTGCATTGACCTTGAGTTCATGTGACGTGCATGATACGCGGCGGTCAATGGACGGGCGGCCTTCTGTTGATCCGGTATCGCCCTATTACGGATTAATTGGCCAGGCTTTTTCCGACAAACACGACGGCATGCTGACCGAACTCTATGATGTTTTAGAGTTTGATCCGGACCTGCGGGAACAGAGCGATAAAACCGCCGAATTTGCATCCATCGAAGAAGAGCGGAGGCATTGGCACGGTACCCGGCGGGATTATGAAGAGTCGTTTGATGAAGCTCACAAGCGCTGGGGCGTTTCTTATGTTAGAGATGTGGAGCGCTCGGGGTTCCGAAAACAAAGTGAAACGAATCTCACCTATCAATTCAGGACGGCTGCCGGGGATACCATCAAAGATCCCTATGCCAGGAATGTTTATCGGGCTGTAATTGAAGGCCGGCGTCAGGGTGTTGTGAATGACCGGGATTTTGATCGTGAGATCGATATGCAGGTCCGAGGATTAAATGAACGCACCTACGAGATCCGGGGCAGCCATACATCGACAGGAGTTCGCTCGGAGCGAGGGCGGCCCGGAAGTGAATTTGAAGAGCGTTATGAAATCCGTTTCAGCGCGCGGGATGCCTACATAAACACCCGAATACCGGAAAACCTGCTTTATCAAATAGAAGGCCAGTGGAATGTTACGCTAAAAGTAGACTCAGATCGAAGCGATACCCGCCGCGAGTTTTCAGGTACGTTGGATGTTGATGGGAATGGCTACGCGTACCTGAGAATGGCGCGCGGGCCTACGGTTCGTTTTGATTTTTTGACCGGGCGGCGGGGGTAGTCTGGTGTTGATATTTAAGGACTTGGTGAGGTTTAGCCACCAAAGACCTGTCAGGTGTTTAGAAACCTGACAGGTCAGCTTTTAAGCTACCATGGTTGCTACATTTTTATCAAAGAATAGTTTTTTTATAGCAATGAACCATAAATGAATGTAGCGCAAAAATCAGCTTATCATTGAAATGGTGGTATCAAGTGAACGAGACAGGTTTAAAACACCTGGCTCGTTTTTGAGTAGCCATCCTTACAGGTATACCCTCAAAATGATTCACTCACCCCAATTAACCAATTTGCTCCGAAATCTTCACTAAGGCCATCATCACGGATGTAAAACGGTGCTCGGATGCTGAGTTTTAATCCGTCGATAAATCGGCTTTGGGGGCGCCAGCGATCAAAGATGGATAGTTCGGATAAGTTGTAGGTGAAACCTGCCCCGGAAGATGCCAGCAGGGGATTGCGTGTATCCACCAGACCCGGAAGATCTGCAAAAAACTCCCCGTTCCATGAGCGTCCGGCTCCGGCGAAAAGCTCAAAGCTTACCGGGCGCAAGATGTTTGAAGAAAAGGGAGTCCATGTGCCCCAAAGCGTTGCGGTTGCGATATTGTTGCTAAAAGTCTCCGAAGTGGCAAATTCCGGCAGAGCGTAGCCGATCAATCCGTTGCCGCGATTGGCGGTAAGGTGAGCTTCGGTGGACAGATCAGAATGTATATTGGCGGTTGACCAGTGCGTAGCGTTGTTCCATTGCGCCTCTGTGGTAGCTTCACTCGCACGCCATCGGTACTGATTGGGCATGCCGATAGAGCCGGTTCCCAGCTCCATACCGCCTCTCAAACTGAGATTGTCGGTCAGATCAAAAGTGTGATTCATACGGGTAAAAACATGACCCGATGAACTAAATGACCCGAAACTCGAAGCTCGTGCCCGGATTTCAAAACCGCTTACGTCGGGATCTTCAAACGTGTATCCCAGCTCCATCCCCCAGATATCTCCTTTTTGCCAGGATGTTGAAAGCGCATCGGCAAGCCGGTCAGATGTTTGCACCTGGTGAAACAGGTCAAAAGTAAGCTCCCGGTCCACGGGTTCAAGACGGCCAAAATCGCCGAGCTGCCGGGAAAAGGTCAGCCTGGAGTCAAAGATGCCGTAATACCTGCGCGATGAAATACCCCAATAGGTTTCCGGTCCGAATCCATCAAGCTGGTTCCGGTAGCGGAGTTCATAATCCAGGTCGGTATTTTCCATTGAATAGCGGTCAAGTGTGCCGGAGGTAAGCATCAACCGAAAATCAATTGCGTGTTGATTAAACAGGTAGGAGCCGTAGGAGGAAGCGCCCAGCCGAATCCCGGCATTTTCTCCATACCAAATCGCCGGACGCCAGGAAATCGCATAGTGATTTCGGCCGGTTTGCGCCGGCTCCATTCCCCGAATTTCCCGCGGAAACGGGTAAATATTTTTCATTCGATTCACGTCGGCCATTCTGCCGGATGGATCGATTTCGAGTCCGGTAATTTCGCGGCCGTCGGTGGGTATGGTGATTTCATAGTTCGGATGCGTCCACGGCCAGGGTTCGGCTTCAATTCGGGTGATGTCCGGGTTTTCCTGCTCCTTGCGCCCCTGCATCATGTGAAGCGGAATGTAGACCAGTTTTTCTTCACCATCCTCAAACTCGACGAGTAAATCAATCGGCATGATGCCTTCATCCTCACGAGCAAGCCGAACGGTTGCACTGTCGGCATCTTCGGTGTAGCTGAGATCATCAATGGCATAGTCGATAGTGCGGGTGGTGCCCAGGTAATAATCAAAATACCAGTCCAGAATCATCCCGCTTTCTTTTTCCACGACGCGTTTGAAATCATTGGGGTCCGGATGGCTGAATTTCCATTTCTCGTAATATCGCTGAAATGCTCTTTTCAGGGTTTCCTCTCCAATCACATATTCAAGCTGGTTTAAAAACAGGGAGCCTTTGGTGTAAGTGGCCCGGCTGTAGCCGAAGTTCGTGCGGAAGTGATCCGAATGCTGTGCGGACGGCTCCTCGAGCCCGCTGTAGACCGCATCAAGATAGCGCATGTAGGTAGGGTCGTGAGCGCCGCGGTCGAGATTGTAGATATCCTTCATCACCATATCGGTGAAGTAAACCGTGAAACCCTCATCCATCCAGGCGTAGCGACTTTCATTGGTGGCGATGGTGGTCTGGAACCACATGTGTACAAGCTCGTGCACCGTCACATTCAACAGGCTGAATAAACCGCGGTGGCCGGTGACCAGCGTACTCATAGGATACTCCATACCGCCATCGCCTCCCTGTATCACCG
>SLJN01000020.1 GCA_007135115.1 Balneolales bacterium | reverse complement strand
TTATCCGTCAACCCTTGCTCTTCGAGCACTCGGGTGATGACTTCTTCGGCAAGCTCTCGCGTCATTTTCAACTCTACAGCTTTGCCGACCAGAGGCATCATGATTTCAGGCTCCACTTTTAGGCTATCTTGCTTCACGACATGTGCTGCCGCTTCCATAATGGCCCGGACCTGCATTTCCGAAACCTCCGGGTAGGTCAGCCCAAGGCGACAGCCCCGGTGCCCGAGCATCGGGTTGATTTCACTTAGCGCCTCGACGGTGGTTTTAATTTCATCCAGAGAAACTTTGAACTCGTGCGCCATTTTCTGCTGACCAACCTCATCGTTTGGCAAAAACTCATTCAGAGGAGGATCCAGCAATCGAATGGTACAAGGCCGCCCTTCCAGCGTTTGGAAAATGCCTATAAAATCCTCGCGCTGTAATGGCAACAACTCAGCCAGGGCTTGTTCATATTGATTGAGAACCTCGCTGTGCTCGTTCCTTATGGCTGCAATTTTCACCTCATCCTGTTCGGCTGCTCGGATTTTATCCTTAACGGCTTTTACCCGTTCTGCAACCAGTATCATCCGCCGGAAACTGATAATCCGGTCGCCTTCAAAAAACATGTGTTCGGTACGTGTCAGGCCGATGCCTTCCGCTCCGAATTTTATGGCACTGGCCGTATCCTTTCGAGTATCGCTGTTGGTGCGCACTTTCAGGGTTCGGTGGGTATCCGCAAGTTCCATCAACCGGGAAAACGAGCCGGTCAGTTTGGGCTCTACCGTCGGAATTTTTCCTTCATAGACGGCACCGGTACTTCCATTGATACTGATCCAATCCCACTCTTTAAACTCTTTGCCATTTAGTCGAAACAGACGTTTACCGTAGTCAATATGAATTCGGCCGGCACCGGCTACACAGCATTTTCCCCATCCCCGGGCAACGACTGCGGCGTGGGAGGTCATGCCACCTCTGGTTGTAAGGATGCCGTTGGCCGCATGCATTCCGCCGATATCTTCCGGACTGGTTTCAATCCGGCATAAAATGACTTGTTCGCCACGAGCTTTGGCTTTTTCAGCCGTATCGGCGCTGAAAACGATTTTCCCGGTAGCCGCTCCCGGACTGGCCGGCAGACCTTTAGTGAGCATCTCGGTTTTCTTTTCAACTTTTTCATCAAACCCTGGATGCAAGAGCTGATCCAGATCAGCAGCCGGCACACGGCAGATCGCCTCTTCTTCGGTGAGCAATTCTTCATCGAGCATATCCATTGCGATTTTTACGGCTGCAGTGCCGGTTCGTTCGCCGGTCCGGGTCTGAAGCATGTGCAGGACACCCTTTTCGATAGTGAATTCAATATCCTGCATGTTTTTGTAATGCTGTTCCAGCTTATGCCGAATCTCTTCAAGTTGCTGGTAGGCCTCCGGCTGAATCTTTTTCAAATCCTCAATAGGATGAGGTGTTCGGATGCCGGCAACGACATCTTCACCCTGGGCATTCATCAGAAACTCTCCATAAAACCGATTATCGCCTGTTGCCGGATCTCGGGTAAATGCTACGCCGGTACCGGAATCCTCACCCATATTTCCATAAACCATCGCCTGCACGTTAACGGCAGTGCCGAGCAGGCCGCGGATTTCATGGATTTCCCGATAACGAACCGCCCGCGGGGTATTCCAGGATCGAAATACAGCCGCAATTCCCCGCATGAGTTGTACTTTGGGATCATCCGGAAAATCTTCGCCGGTATAGGATTTATAGGTGGCCTTACAGGCTTCGACAACCTCCTCCAATTGCGCAGTGTCCAGATCAGTATCCAGTTCCACCCCGTATTTTTCTTTAACCTTGTCCATGACATGATGTAGCGGATCAAAAAGATTGCCGTGTTCGTCGCGATCGGATATGCCCATCACCACATCCCCAAACATCTGGATGAACCGTCGATAGGAGTCCAGCCCGAATCGGCGGTTTCCGGTCTGTGCGATCAGTGCTTCCAGGGTTTCTTCGTTTAAACCAAGGTTGAGCACCGTATCCATCATCCCCGGCATAGAAAGCGGCGCCCCGGAGCGTACGGACAACAACAGCGGAAGATTACCCCGGCCGTAAGTTTTTCCGGTTTTTTGTTCAAGTTGATGAATGTGTTGATCCACCATCGGCTCAATCTTTTTCATCAACTTATCTTCGCCGGTAATATAAAACTGTTTACAAGCTTCCGTGGTGATGATGAACCCTGGTGGGACCGGCACTCCGATTTTTGCCATCTCTGCCAGGTTCGCCCCTTTACCACCAAGTAACTGCTTTAACTCCGCACCACCTTCGGTCTTCTCTCCACCAAATTGATAGATCAGTTTCTCTTCTCTCATAGATTTTCCTCCATTAAAATAGATATGCAAAATATTAAATGAACCGGATCGGCCAACTACCGTGATAAAAAACAAGCAATTGTTATTTATTAACTTCGAACTTTATATCATCCGGATAAATCCGAAGCTTTACTAAATTACTCAGTAGCAACATCATCGGTATTATGGTTATAACGCTCAACCCAATGCGATACGTGCAAGTGAATTGGATTGATTTACGATTAAATCTTCCGATTGGGGTTTTTACAAAATGTTCACACTTTAGTTTTGAAGTTATGGATAAATTTGTACTTAGCTATGATGTGACCTAATTTCAATAAAGTTTCATCATCCGAATCATTTTGCTATCTAACTCCCATTCACTATGTGCTTTACTGCTTTTTTGATATTCATCTCGCTATTGTTCAGCTCGACCGTTTGGGCGCAGGAAGACGGCCCCTATTTAATTCATCAGGGAGACGAAAGTTCCTCAACGCTTCTTTGGGAGGTCTCCGGTAATGATTTGGATGAGCCTTCCTATGTTTTCGGCACTATCCATCTGATTTGCAGCGAATATGTGGCCGAGGATGACCGGGTTACCTCAGCACTGGATCAGGCCGAGCTGCTGGCCCTGGAACTGGATATGACAGACCAGGCCCAAATGGCGCAGGTTCAGCAACTTTCCATGAATGAGGGCGGTCATAATATTTCATCCGACCTTGATGATGAAGTGGTAGCAAAAATTGATGAGCTCATTCAACCGCAAATGGGTATGGGGATGAGTCAGGCCGGGATGATGAAGCCCTTTGTGATTCAATCCATGATTATGATGGCTGAAATGGAGAACACTTGTGATGAGGGCATCAGCTCTTACGAGGATATTCTTCTTGAATCAGCTCAACAGCAGGATATGGAAATTGCCGGACTCGAAACCGCTGAGTTCCAGATTGGTTTGTTTGATGATATCCCGATGAATGAGCAGTTGGATCAGCTTGAAACCATGGTCACCGAAGAAAACTATGTCACCGATCAATTTGATGAACTTTTTAATCGCTACCTTCATGAAGATATACAGGGTATGTATAAACTTTTTGAGGAGGACGAGATGTGGGT
>SLJN01000069.1 GCA_007135115.1 Balneolales bacterium | reverse complement strand
GTTAGGTGGGTTGATTAAAAAACCATAGAATCAAAAAGTATTACCAGAGTCTCTTCTTTCGAATAGAGAAAAATGAGTAAGAATTACCAATGAACATGTGGCTTTGTGTGAATAACCGGGAGAGGAACATCGACTTTATACGCAGAGGTGTTCATAACCGGAATAACTTTATGGCGCTCAGTATAATAATAGGGTACTATTTGGAGAGACCAAGCGGCTGATGGCATGGTAATTGTCCTGTTCAATGTGGGTTACATTATTAATCAAAAAACAGGGTTTAACGTGTATCAAGTTCAGGAAATAACAACTGAGGTTCGGCGGGCAGCCGGGCGGCGCAAAAAACTATTGATTATCACCCCCATACTTATGGTGATGTTGAGTATTGCAGCACTTTATGTTATTGAACCAAAGTACAGCTCTTCCACTACTATTCTCGTTCAAAAAGAAGAAACGCTAAATCCTTTAATTCTTTATGAAATGGCCGTAACTATGGCATCAGAAGACCGGCTACAAACCTTTAACGAAGTTGTCTACAGTAGGTCGGCCGTAGAAATGCTGGTTGAGGAATTGGATCTGCGAGAAGAAGAAAAGTTTGAGCGTCTGTCCCGTACGGAATTGGTTGAAAGAATTCGGTCAATGATCGGTACTCGTAATAACAGTTCGGATGCATTTGAAATCACGTTTTATCACCACAATCCTGAAAAAGCCCAAAAAGGAGCTGAACTACTGGCTGATTATTTTATCGATAGCCGGCTTAAAATGGAGATCCGCAGAAACCGGGAAACCGTAGACTTTTTCCAAAGCAGGGTAGACGAATTGCAGGAAATAGTGCAGATGAGCCGTGATGAAATGCTGGGAGAAACTCAGCGAAGAGTTCAGGAAGTTCCCGGTGATGTAGGTAGTATTCAGGCAGATCTGCGGGATGCTGAGCGAAGAATTGAGGAGCTTGATTGGGAGATATATCAAAAAGAAGAGAATTTGGAGAAAGTAGAGCGTTTTCTGGATCAAGGTGAAGGAAATTACGACTTCGGAATTCTGTACAACTTACCCCTATCAGAAATGCCGTTCGGGGATGACCTGCGCACCCACCTGGAAGAGTATGATGAACTTTCTGCAAGCTATACCGAAAGCTACCCTTCGGTTCGCAGAGCTTCTGAACAAATTGTAGAAACTACCAGCCGCATACCGTCGGCTTTGAATACCAATCTCAGCAGGATGGAACGTCAGCGAAATCAGCTGGCCGAAACCAGGGTAAAATTGCTGAACAAACTTGAAAGCTCCTATGTAGCAAGCCGCCAGGAAGAAAGCCGAAGATCGGATTTCAGTGTTTATGAATCACTATATAACGAGATGACAACGAAACTGGAACAGGCTAAAGTTACCCGCGATCTTAGTGAACGGGCATCGGATAATTTTGTCGTGCTTGATGCCGCTGTTGTTCCTGATAAGCCGGTATCACCTAACAATAAATTAGTGATTGCAGCTGGTTTGTTTATCGGGGTATTCCTCGGGGTCATGTTTGCAGGAATTGCCGAGGCGATGGATACGACAGTTAGGTCGCTTGAGCGGGTCAAGTATCAAAAACCAATTATCGCATATATTTCCTATGAGTAATCAGGATTCTTCAAACCAACTGTTCCAGGTCAATACTGATCATACGGAAGTTGATGAGGCAGATTTCTTAGCAAGATCTCGCTCTGGCTTGCCTATGGTTATTTCCGATGACCGTTCTGACTACCTGGATACTTCGGTAGTTGCAAGCAAATATTATAACGGCTTCAACTTTCTTAAACTTCCTGCGGAATTCAGGCGATTACAAATGGCCTTTGGTATAACAAGTTCTCAGAGGGGGGAAGGGAAAACGCTTGTGGCTGCAAATATGGCCGTATCATTGGCAAAAGCATACGAGTTAAAAACCGTCATTGTAGACCTCAATTTCATCAAACCCCGCATGCATAAGATTTTCGGGGTAAAAAACACTCCCGGTGTCGTAGAGGTATTTCAAGGGAAGCAGATGAAACTTACCCAGACGAAAATTGAAAATCTGTATGTAGTTCCCGCCGGTGATATATCCGGTTATAGTCCGGATGTAAATGATTTATCCATACTCAGAAAACTTATTAATACACTGAAAGATTCTTTCGAATTCGTGATTGTGGATATGAACTCCATTTTTCCCATTAAAGATTATCCGGTTTTATTTGCAAATGAAATGGATGGTTTGCTCACCGTAGTGGATACCCAGAGAACCAAACAGGAAGATCTCGACAAAATCTATCGGCATTTAGACGAAGAGCAGGTTATCGGCTACATATTCAACAAAATGGATAAGCGCAACACCTACTAAGCTATGAAGATTTTATTGGGCATAGTCATTTTTTACATGGTTATCATGTTTTTGGGAAAAGTTAGCGAGAAAAACGATAACAGTTCCTATCTGTACATTTTTATCATAACCGTGTTGATGTCTGCTTATGTAACCCTGATGCTTTTCACTATTGATTATCCTGAGTTTTGACCGGTAATAGGCTAATTGTATGAACTCCTCTGTTTATAATGAAAGTTTACCGGTCAGGCTTTACAGGATATTGATACTAAACCCCCTCGGACTGGACCGCCAAACTGCCCCGGTTTTATGGTTGTTGGTATTCTTTTGTGCCCTTCTTGGACTGAGCTTATGGCAATTCGATGGAGAGATACCGGTAACGGTTACAGCGGTATATGTTTGCAGTTTCGTAATAATTGCATTCATCAGACCGGATATCGCACTCTACACGTTCGTCTTTTTCGTAATTCTGTTTGATCAGCTCCAATTACCCGGTTTTGAGCCCATAACCTATGATGTTATGTTTTTCCATAACATCAAAGAGATATCTTATCTGCCGCTTGATGTGGGAGGAATAAATCCGGTTGAGTTTCATCTGTTCTTGATGCTATTTGCCTGGTTTATACTTTTTTCGGCAAACAAAAAGATTGATTTTGTTCCCATACCCGTTTGGCCTGCTTTTGCACTGTTCATAGGATGGTTCGGACTCTCATTTGTTTATGGGATACTTACAGGCGGAGAGTTTCTTGTAGCATTATGGGAAATCAGGGCGACGATCTACCTGGCCATTATGTATGTGTTGGTACCACAAATCATCCGAACCAAAAAACAAATTTATATTCTTTTTTGGATCATTATAGCTACCATAACTATCAAGGCAATCCAGGGGATGATTCGTTATGTTTCATTGGGGTTTTCGACGGAAGGTTATGAAGCGTTAACCAACAATGAAGAGCCGGTGTTGATGGTAACTATTATCATTCTCTTACTTGCTTTTTTTGCGATGAAAATCAATACCGCACAACGCACCTGGCTGCTGATTTTTTTGATACCGATTATTCTCGGATTTTATGCCGGTCAACGCAGAGCATCTTTTGCTTCTTTGATGGTGACTTTCGGCGCCTTCGTATTGCTACTCCCTCCGGATGTACAGTTTCGATTTATTAAAAGAGCAATGCCGGTAGTGCTTATCTTAATGATCTATGGTGCGGTTTTCTGGAATAGCAACAGCCCTTTAGCACAGCCGGTTCAGATGGTAAAATCAGGCATGGTGACCCCGGATAAATATGAAAATATGCGGGACTACCATTCTAATCTGTACCGTGAGATCGAAAACTACAATCTATCGGTTACGGCAAAAGAAAACACTCTCTTGGGAGTCGGTTTCGGAAATAAGTACGAAATGCCCGTGGAATTGGTAAATATCAATTTTCCTTTGCGGGATTATATCCCGCATAACCAAATATTCTGGGTATATGTAAAAACCGGTCTGATAGGATTTATTTTGTTTTGGTTCTTTTTTAACGCCTTTGCATTTCAAGGGGTGATTACTTTTATGCGCTTAAAGGATCCCTATTTAAAAGCGGTGGCACTGGTAATTGTAATAGCAGTGCTTAATCAAATGGTAGTATCCTACTATGATGTGATGCTTACATTTTACAGAAACATGATTTACCTGGGATGTTTAATGGGGCTACTGCCAGCACTTATTCGAATTTCCAAACGGGAGGAGAATGAGGAGGCAAAAAGTTTAGAGTCCACTTAATGGTAATGGATTTCATGTATCAGGCTAAAGTAAGCGTGGCATAGTAATTGAGTTTTACGAGCAAAAAAACCACCAGGAGTCATTTCATGAAAACATTGTACATCATTTCTAAAGGTCTCGAAAAGCCATCAGACGAAGAACAACGTAAGTTGGAAAGGGATAACCGGACCATTAGGGGAAGTATGCTGGAGGATGCTATTAATGCCACAGTGTTAGATGAAAGGTATCTCCAACGTGAAACCGGTGTAGCAGGAATGTTATATCGTTATTTGCCGGTTTCCTTAGTTCAATTAATTCTGGCGTTGAGATTACATAAAAACTTTGATCTGGTTTATTCCTACTCGGAAAAAGTAGGGTTCCCGCTGTCTGTTTGTTTTCGTCTGTTTAACATCAAAACACCTCATGTGATGATGGTCTCAAGGATTACATCGGCGGATCAGCGTAAAGGATGGTGGAAACAGAAATTGTTTCAATTTGGCCAAAAAGGGGTTACTGAATACATATTCTGGTCAAGTGTGCAACGAAACTTAGCTGTTGAAAAATTGGGAGTACCTGAAACTAAAGCACACTTCATAAGCAGGGGAACAGATTGTAAATTCTGGCATGTCATACCCCGAAAAACCGATATGATTTGTTCGGTGGGAATGGAGATGAGAGACTATCCGACTTTAATAGAAGCATTGAAACCACTTGATATCCCCTGCCACTTAGCTACCGGACAAAAACGAGGGGAATTGTTTGATACGGTCAAAAACCTCTATGAAGTTGAGGAAATACCTGAGAATGTGACCGTTGGAACCAGGAATCTTGAGGAGTTGAGAGACTTATATGCCAGATCACGATTTGTCGTAGTGTCGGTTTTGCCGAGCGATTCAGATAACGGATTGACCACCATCCTGGAAGCTATGGCCATGGGGAAGCCGGTGATTTACACTAAAACAGAAGGCCAGGTAGATATCGTAGAGGATGGCGTTACTGGCATTCCTGTTCCTGCCGAGGATCCCAAGGCACTCCGTAAAGCTATTCAATCCCTGTGGAATGATCCCGAAAGAGTTGAGCGAATGGGTGCTGAAGCCCGCAAATACATCGAACGGGAACAGCGGATGGAAGATCATGTGGCAAAGGTAAAGCAAATTTTAATCGATGCGGTTACCGAGACTCAAAAAGGATGGATGGATGTTTCGTTGAATACGCAACCCTATTCATCAGAGTAAAAAATGGTCGTCCCCAAATTGGGATCATCATAGCGTGATAGGCATTAAAAAAGCCCGGGCAGACTTCATGCCTGCCCGAACTTTACATTAGTCTGCTCAAAACACTATTTGACAAACGTCATGGTTTGGGTTTTTACTACATCTCCTGCTTCAAGACGGTACATATAGACACCGCTCGCCAGCGATGAGGCGTCAAAGGAAACCCGGTGACTGCCTGCCGATTGCTCTTCATTCACCAGAGTTGTGATGTGCCTGCCTTCCATCGAAAGCACTTCCAGTGTAACATCGGTATCTTCAGGAAGATTATATTCAATGGTGGTAGCAGGATTAAAGGGGTTGGGATAGTTCTGCTCCAATTCTACGTCCTCCGGTAGATGATCCGGCTCTTCTGCGCCGGTAGCGGTATGAGTGGTAAAGCTACGGGTTTCACTCCAATCGCTGGTGGTATTACCATTTACCGACCGAACCTGATAGTGGTACTCCGTATCGGGATCCAGGTCAGCCAATACCAAAGAGGTGTCGCTGACGGTAGTGTCTATTTCAACAGCACTCAGTGAAGAGTTGGTGGCAAGTTGGAAATCATAACTTGCCGCGTCATCTATATCGGTCCACTCCACTTCGGTTTCGGTGGGGATTTCATCAGCATCACTTTCCGGGTAAAGGATATCAGGTGATTCAAGTGTAATCGGTTGATCATCTTCATCCCCAAGCCATGCTTCTTTGACACTTTGCAGTAAAAAATCCCGCTCTCCCGCAGGATTATCTTGCTGATAACCTCCAGCCAGTTCCCAGATGATCATCCCCCCGAGATCATGATCGCGGGCATACTGAATTTTTTCCCTGGCGGTCCGCTCGTTGTCGTAGCTGATAAATTTGGGATCGCTGAAATTATCCGGGTCATCTATGCTGAGATAGGCCGCACCGGCTTCATCATCCCACTCATAATAATCGCCGGGGTTTTCTTCGGATTCAATTCCGTACTCCTCGGCGAGTTCGTAATAGGCGATATTATCCTCTACATCAGGTGCGGAATCCCAACTTTCAAGAGGTTCTGAGACGCCCGTCCAGCGATAGCCGTAAAAATCCAGGCCGGTGCCCAGCTTTTCGGGTTCGACTCCGGCATCCAAAAACTCTTGTGCATCGCCATCCATAGAGGGGAGTTCACGATCTTCGTCACCGGGAAAGGTATGGCCGCCGCTCCAGATATTGGAATTATGCCAGGTTACCCAGCCTTCCCATGCACCGCTAAAATCATAAGTCATCACGTTGATTTGATCGAAGTATTCCTGGATATCGGCCCACATACCAGCCTGCATATCAGTGGCTGCAACCAACAGGGGCTCTTTGGTGTAGGGAGTGGTAACATCCTCGAGAGCATCATGCAATTCTTCGACAAATGCTTTGAAATTATCGACATCACTATCCTGGATAGGTTCCATATCGAGGTCAATTCCATCAAAACCCCACTCTTCAATAAAGTCGATTAGATTGTTGACAAAGTTTGTGCGGTTTTCTTCACGGATAGCACTACTGAAGCCGTCATAGTTACCCCATCCTCCCACAGAAATAATAATGGGGGTATCATTTTCGTGAGATGCGGGAACAATAGACTCCAGCCGGTCAGGATTCATGTTCTCATACTCCGCAACCTCGGAAACAGAACCATCCTCATAAGCAGAAAGTGCAAAGTAAATCAGGTGAGAAAACGCATCGAAGTCAATTTCATCTGTGGGTAAAACGCCCCAGTTACCTCCGGGAGGGACGTAGTGGTCCCAGGAAGCAAGGTAAGCCGTTATCCAGATGTCGTGATCTTCATCGTTAGTATTTGCAAGTGATTGAGATGGGGTTATAGCAGATAGTGCTAATATAGCGCACATCCACAACATCCCTAAAGCATTCATTTTAGAAATACGGTCCATTGTATCGCATTTTTATAGGGTAGATATAGCCAACCCTACGTTTAACAGGGGGTGTTAAATCTCAGGTCGGACAGCGATACGCCTTAGGACGATGTGCTGTGGTGAAATTTGCTCTGTTATAGCACAGAGTTCACTACGACACAATAGTAATAATAATTACAGACGGGTCAAAGAAGCTTATCTTGTTTTAAAGTACTTAGTTCTTAATAGTAAGTATTAATAAACATAAGAACACTTATCCGGAAGAAGCAGAATGGTTTAACCCGACTGAAGTGTTTGTAAAAGGCAGGCGTTGTAATTGCCAGTGTAACACACGCAACGCGATGTTATTTTGCATAGCCAGTGCTTCTAACCTTGCAACGATATCAGGTAAGATGTTGGGTTCTGCGATCACAATTTCATCAATGTTGTGTGTTTTGATTAGCCGCGCAAGTTTCCAATGTCCTCCGAAAACCGGGAAACCGTTCATGTAGCAACCTTGCCTTTCGGGATTGTCATCAAGAAATCCGAGTGGCGAAGCTTTACTGCCTTCCTGCTCCAGCAACTGAGATAGAGCAAGCATTCCGGCACTACCCGTACCATAAATTATTACTTTTTTATCCTCGGACCGGTTTTTCCGGGAAAGATAGTTGAGAATATCAAAACCAACCCTGCTGATCAGCAGCATTGTAATTGCTAAATAAAAGCCAAGGGCAAAAAGAGCAACAGTGCCGCCATTCAGCAATCCGGTTGAAGCTACAAAAACTATCCATCCGGCAAATATCGACAACGAGACAGATTTCAGTAATGAAAGAGTATCTCCGAGGCCGATATTTTTGTACGGTTCGTGATAAAAATATCGTAGCCCTTTGAATACCCCGAATTGTAGTGCAGTAACTATCCCGATGACAATAAAAGAAACTTCAGGTGCTAACAAGTACCAGCTCAAAAACATAGCTGAAGCAAAAGCTAATGCGTCGATAGAGTGTTGCCATACTTTGCGGTGGGCAAGGGGAGCAAAAAACAGGTGAAGAAGCAAGCCATTGCTGAATATGGCGATCTCGTTGTAATCAAGATTACGAATGATCGACCATGTGTATAGAAGCGCAAAAGTAATCAGTAAAAAGGTGATGTTGAACGAGTCGCTCCATGAAAGTAAAATGGCACAGAATCCAAATATGATGGAAATCAAATATAAGATCATGACGCTCTTACGCTGCGACCAACCTTTTGCCAATAAGCGATGATGAATGTGGGATTTATCAGGTAAAAAAATGCTTTTAATCCGTTCCCGAAGAGATAGCGGGTGCTCTTGGTTCTCAACAGGTATCCACGGCTTGATGAAGCGGCGAAGCATGGCGACTGAAGTATCAAGGATGGGGAGTGCCAGAATAGCGATCCCGACAATCAGCGTAAATACTGCCGGAGATTTTACGGATGCTTGCATCGCACCAAGGGCGAGTGCAAAGCCGAGTAAGAGGCTACCTGAATCACCGAGAAAAATCCGGGCCGGGCTAAAATTAAACTTCAAAAAACCGACCAGGGCACCTGAGATGACAATCATAATCACTGCAACGGTATAGTGTGCATACATCACACTAATTGCCGATATCGTAAGTGCGGCAATGGCCCCCACACCGGCTGCAAGACCGTCGAGCCCGTCGATGAGATTAAGTGCATTCGTAATGGCCAGAATCCATAGAATCGATAAAGGAATGCTGACCCAGCCGAGTTCTATCACCGAATCTGTGAGCGGATTGGTTAAAGCCGAAATACTCAGTCCGGATACCACAACTATGGTAGCTGCAATAGTTTGAATCAAAAACTTCGAGCCGGCTGTGAGAGAGTAAATATCATCGAATATGCCCAGGATTAAAACTATAGTAAAGCCGATACCTATCCCTATTACCATTTCGGATCTGCTGCTAATGGCTTCCGCAACCCCATGATCCCAAAACCACAAAAACCCCAAAGTGAGAATCGTACTCAACGATATGGCGATACCGCCTAAACGCGGCGTCGGCTTCCTGTGGACTTTGCGGGCATCAGGTTGATCCATAGCTCCTAAAAAGTGAGCCACTTTGATGGTCACCGGTGTGAAGATCAACACCAAAACCATAGCCATTATGAAAGCAATTAGATAGACGTTCGAAATCATAGAGATTGGAATAAGTATTAATAATAACCGGTTGCCGATTTTAAATGATAGCGGCTTATATATTCGCTGAGGTCTTTTTCTGTTAACCCCAGTAGTTCTGCTGCTCTGGTTTTAGAGGGGGTGATTTGTAAGATGGTATGAAGTAAGCTTCGTTCGGCATCGATAAAGCTTTTATGCGATTCTGAGTTTTCAAGGCTTTGCAGATTAGCATCGGGATGTAACATGTAATCGGGGAGATTATCTCTTTCAATCTGCAAACCGTCGCTTAAAAGTGAGGCGTACTCCACAGCATTATGTAATTCGCGGATATTTCCCGGCCAGCTGTAACTGATGCACCTGTACATAGCTCTGAAAGAAAACCCTTTAACCTGCAGTGAATATTGACCGGAAATGGAATCAAAGTATCGTTGCACAAGTGCCGGGATTTCCTCTCTTCGCATGCGCAATGGCGGCAAAGCTATCATGTGCCAGAACTTATGCTGCGGAACTGAATATTGAATATCACTTTCACTCAATATCTGTCCGGCTTTATGGGTGAAAGTGACGATCAACCGGGTTTGTTTAAGCAGTTCCTGGCTCCCCGTTTCAGAAAAAAACTGATAAATATCGTTAAACAGGCTGAGATGATTGAAATCCAGATTTTTGATCAGCAACGTTCCGTTTTTGGCCCTTGCTAAAGCGGGCTTCGTTTGATTCTGATCAGATATAGACGAAAGGCTACCGAATAGCTCCGCACGTAATTCGATCTCAGAATGACCGGAACAGTAGAGCCTTACAAATTCCCCTTTGGAGTTTGGCCCGGTTTCGTGAATCAAACGGGCAAGCCAGGATTTGCCGGTGCCGGTTTCTCCGGTTATCAATACAGGTCGATTGTCGAGCGTAACGGTCTCTAATCGCTTTTGAATCGACTGCATCGCCTTACTTTGAGGTTCAGAGTGATTAGATAGGTTATCCAATTTATAAAATAACTGTCGAGGTTACGATATTTACGATATACATGTAATCATGGATACATGTATTCATGGATGAATGAGTACAGATAAAGATGTAAAAAAAATAAACCTGTAAGATTTACAGAGCTGAACTAAATTCAAATAATCGCTACAACTAAGGTGCCAAGTCGGTTTTACAGAAGTAAGATATTGTAATACCGTTTCATGCTGTAATAGCATTTAATCAAGTAGTTTCTCAGATTCATCGATTTATGAGTATTATGAATCAATTCTTCTCAAAGAATTTGCCAACTATGTGTAAATAAGTGGCATACAGAAATTAGAGTCATGGAAGGCAGAGCGCATCTGTAAGAGAGTTTGCAGAAACAATGTAGCAAAAGCATATATGCTTGCAGGTAAACTGAGAAGTGCTGAGAGTGGAGGGATACGCTTTTATTGACGCCGGATCCCCGGGAGTTATCTAAAAGTTGGCATATAAATTGATTTATCGATATCCGAATTAGTCAAATCGGATTTTTATCTCTTTGGAGTCCAGTATGCTGCATCATGATCCAGCTCCGGTAAAACAGGTTACCCCTACCAACACAACATATGATGTCTCTTCCAAAAGGGGCAGGAGGCCGGCATTTGTTCGTAAGCCCGAGGTCAATATTAAGCACAGTGTCAATGGAAGCGAAAAAACAGAATTATTTGGGTTGAAATATCATAACATCACCAGGTCGGAGGCGATCAGCCGATTACGGCAGCATATTGAAAACAGGAGGTTCCAAAGTAAATCCGCGACACTGTTTTTTATAAATGTCCACAGCTTTCAGCTTGCTAAAAAAGACGCCGATTTTCGCCATTGCATTAATCAAGCCGACTTGGTTTTGCCGGATGGAAGCGGGTTGAGTTATGCCGCGAAAGCAACTGGCAAACCGATTAAAGAAAATCTGAATGGTACCGATTTTATACCTGCTCTTTGTAAAACCCTTGCCAGCGAGGGACGGTCAGTCTATTTGCTGGGAGCTAATACTGATACCGTTAACCGATGTACTCAATACATTCGCAAAACTTACCCCGGATTGAAGGTTCTTGGCGGGCGATCCGGCTACTTTTTTCAGGATGAGCACGAATCCATAATCTCCGAAATCAATAGCCTCCAACCGGATTTGCTTTTAGTTGCCATGGGTTCCCCTCTTCAGGAAAAGTGGGTGATGCGCAATGCCTCCATACTTGATGTAGGAATATGCAGCGCGGTGGGTGGCTTGTTCGATTTTTGGTCGGGAAAATATCGCAGGGCTCCCGCATGGATGCGAAAGGCCGGGATTGAGTGGGTATACCGGTTCATGCAAGACCCAATTACAAAATGGAAGAGAGTATTCGTCGAGATACCGGTGTTTCTTTTCAAAATAGGGTACTGGTCTGTGCGCAGAAGGATTAACCCAGAAAATGCAGGGGTGTGATTGATGGATCATGATATTCGATCATCGATAGCCCGCAATGGCGGTATTATGATGACCACGCAGATGATCACGTGGGCATCAACATTTATACTGCTTTTATTTTTACCCCGCATGTTGGGTAGCGAGGCATTCGGAACCCTCTACCTTGCCATTTCACTGGCTATGATTCTCGAAATAGCCATGGATTTTGGCGGCGGAATGATGATCCCCAAACACGTAGCCCGGGATCGTGCCAACACCGGTACCATTCTGATGAATTATCTGGGCATGCGGACCACCGTTTGGGCTATTGGGCTCTCCATCATCTTGCTATTTGCCTGGGTCGCCGATTATACCCAACAGGCATTTCTGCTGATTTTCATTTTGGGAGTTTCCAAACTCTGGGAAGGAGCCAGCCGCACGATAAAAAGTTGTTTTCAGGGAATTGAGCGGATGGAATACCCCTCACTTGGTGTGATTGGTGAAAAAGTATTTGTCTCGGCTGTAGCAGTCACACTTTTATTTTTGGGGTACGGGGTCGTTACAATTGCCCTTGTGATGGCAGTTGGAACTTTTCTGAATCTGATAATTAGCACCCTTTTTATCAGAAAACTGACGGATCGAATCCCAAAAATCGAATGGGGTAAAACACAGGGGCTGATACGAAGCAGTATCCCCTATTTTTTAGGATCGGTATTCGGGGTTATCTACTTCCGAATAGATGCCGTCATGTTGTCGCTGCTTACCAGTGATGAGGTGGTCGGGTGGTACGGTGCGGCTTACCGTTTTTTTGATATCGTGATGTTTATCCCTTCCATATTTACACTCGTGGTGTTTCCCATCTTATCGCGACTTTGGTTACAAGAAAAAGAAAAACTTGCAGGCACATCAAGAAAAGGGCTGGAACTATTAATGATAGCCGGTATACCGGTAACCCTTCTGATATTTTTCAATGCCGGTCATATTGTAGAGCTGTTTTTTGGTTTGGAGGAGTATTTCGCTTCGGTTGTTGTTTTGCAAATATTTGCAGTAGGAATACTGATCATATACATCGATTTCATTCTGGGTGGAACTATTATGGCTGCTGACAAGCAGCGAACATGGGCTGTGGTGGCATTTGGTGCGATTTTCATCAATATAGGGCTTAATTACATTTTGATCCCCTATGCCCAGGCCCAGTTTATGAATGGTGGTATCGGTGCTGCGGTTGCAACGTTGCTGACCGAAATATACATCATGGCAGCCGCACTGATTCTCGTTCCGTCTGAAGTTTTTAAGGGTTTCAACTACATGCTTCCT
>SLJN01000186.1 GCA_007135115.1 Balneolales bacterium | reverse complement strand
TCTCCTGCAACAGCGATCTGAGAACCGGAGATGTCACCGGGGTCTACATCTAAAAGGATATCGGATATAGCAAGTGTAACCTGCGACCCAAGATCAATCTCTACCTCTTCATCTTCCGGGTTGAAAGGAGAATCATCGGGTATATCAACATCCATGGATACGGCATTTTCTGTGTCCCTTTTGACTGCCAGCATCATGTTTCCGTATTGATCAACCGGATCGGGAATGGTAAAACCAAACTGACCGGAGAGCTCAAGACCTTCATCTTCTTCCCTGCTGACGCCAACCGACTCCAAAACCAAATATTCCCCGATCAACTCAACTTCATCCGCAGAAATATGATCGATATCAAAGTCACCGCCGGTATCAACATAAAGCCCTTCAAACTCCATTTCCTCTTCGAGGAAGGTTACGTCACCTTCGGAGACTGACGCTGCAAACGTCCTCCCTGAAATGGAAAACTCAGGATCGGTGATCGTACCGGTTAAATTTCCCTCAAAAAAGTCGAATTCCTGATCGTCCAATCCGGCAGTCGCTTCCCCGATACCGAATACCAGCTCCGGTGAACTTTGAAGGTTGGTCGTTCCGATTTGCATATCGGCAACCGAAAAACTGAGTGACTCCCCGAGCATATCTTCAAAAGAAATATTCCCGCTGATTTCCACGATGAACTCATCCTGGTCGGCTACGATATCGAAGGGTGAGTGTTCATCGAAGGTGAGCTTAGCCATGCCCATATCGGCTGAAGGAAGTTCACCAATGGCTTCAACATCAAAGTTCCAGCCGGAGTCGGTGTAGCCGGCGGTAAAGAAAAACGGAAACAATTCGTCATCTTCGGTTTCCAGAAATGAAGTTTCCATGAATCCGGCCAGTTCAAATTCAGCCGGCGAGTTAATGGCCAGTCGCGCGCCCAGGAGTCCGACATTCAGTTCATCTTCCCCGGTTTCACCGGACATGGTAGACAGGATTTCGTGCTGAACAACCGGTTCGAGATCCCCGTCCCACGAATCGACAAATTCACCAGCCTCAATTTCTGCTTCCTGAAAACCCGAAGATCCAATAGTCGTTTGTACGGTTGCTTCATGCTCCCCGAATGCTTCGGGTAAATCCATGGATAGAACGGTCGTAAGCTCTACCTGATCGCCGGTTTCTACATCGATGGAATCCAGGGAAACCGGTGCATCGATGTATGGCTCGAGACTCATCGGAGAGCTCAAGGTGATTTCACCGCCATTAGGAATATAGCTGTCGTCGGTTGTCAGGGTAAAATAAGCATCCACATACGGCTCGCCTTCTACATCATCTTCCAGAGCCGGGAAGTAGACCGTGAGCGGATCATCTTCGGTTTCAAGTGTGTAGCCACCATCATCATTGGATTCAACGCCGACCACAGGCTCTCCGTCATCGTCTTTGATGACGGCATAAGCGATATCGGATGAAGGCAATCCAAGCGTATCCGGTAACTGTGCCATGATAGCTTCACCAAAATCAAATCCATTGCTGTCGTAAATGGCAAGCAGGTCGTTTTGGTCCTCATCCGTGTACAAGCGTGCCCGGCCCTCTTCCACGGCAGGGCTATCCATGCTGTAGGTAAATCCATCTTCAAAAACAGCATGAAGTGCGGCAAACTCCTCACCGCCAAACTTCAGGGATGCTCCGGCTTGCCCTTGATACTGTAATCCCGTTGAATCAACGGTGACGGCGCTTTCGGCGGATATAGTTAATGCATCATCCAAAGGTACCTGAGGGTCATCCTCATCTACATCAATAATAGAAGCTGACATTGGTGAAAAGCCCACCTGCAGACCAAAACCGGCAGATACTTCGGCATATCCCGAGGCGATGCTGAAGTCGGACATGAGAAATGTGAACTGATGAAAATCCACATTTACTTCGGACTCTCCGGCTTCAAGATATCCGCCGGCATCAATCATAAATCCCTGTGAGGAAATTTCGGCTTCGTTGACCTCAAAATTCATAAAAGAAGGCCCGTCAGCCGGTAGCGGCATTTCGAAAGGCTCGTCGATATCTATGGTGCCGTCAGAAATACTGCCTTCAATAAGGTCGAGTGTGAGGTTACCCTCAGCCGTAACGACGTTTTCAGGCCCTTGAAGTTCAGCCGTTATACTGCCGGCAAATTCGGCTTCCTGTTCGTCTTCATCATAAGATAAATAGAGCGATCCCATTCCGGCAGAAAGTGTAACCGGTCCCGCTGTTACTGACCCGCAAGGTTCAAGAGTTTCAATATTGCCGGAAAAGCCGGCTCCGGCGATGACGTCCAATTCGTAGGTAACATCCATATCGCAACCGGATTCCTCATCCTCGAAAAACGGAATATTCTCAACCGTGCCCGCTACGGATAAATCAACATCCTGAATCATCTCTCCTCCGGACTCTACAGCCTGTAGTGCGCCTTCTATCTCAGATATTTTCAGTTCGGGGGGATTATAGTCGGATGGCCCCGCCGGAACAACGATGCCTTCTACCGGTTCATACGTATTCATCTCACCGGAAAGTACTCCATCACTGAAGCTTACATCCGTAAACGTAAAACCATCGGAAGGCTCAAGATCTCCTTCACCGATGTCCGGAAGGCGGAGTTCAAAGTCGAGAACGGGCGTGATATCAGGTAATTCACCGGTAAACCAGTTAAACGAAATATCGTCATCGGTGCGCAATGCGAGTGGCTGAAGTTCAAAACCGGCAATTTCGAAGGAAGGCAGCTCCAGTCCATCCAACGAACTGTCGTTAATATCCTGGCTGGGTATAGTAAAGCCGTCCGTACCAAGTTGAATTCCGTTGACCGGAAGCGTAAACGGGTCATGGCCGGATAGCCCGAACTCAAAGTCGGCATCCAGATTGATTTCAATATCCCAGCCGTCCTCGCTGCTGTAGCTGAATACCGGAGCCGATTCAACTTTATTCAGATTCATCGCAAAGCCGGGAAGATCTACCTGGACGGGTGATGAAGGTTCAATCCCGGAAAATTCGGTCATGGTTACAGAGGTGCCCGGTTGCAGGTTCAGCTCCAGTTCAGACAGCGATTCCGACTCTCCGGTTGAACCGAACTTCAGATCCGCTCCGACATCCAGATCGTATCCCATGCCTCCACTGAATACGTTGGTGGATAGCGACCCTATCACATCCCGGATGGTGAGTTGAATTAAATCACTGTCGCCTATCATTGGCACTTCAGCATCGAGGTCGGATAGGTTAAAATCGCCATGCAAATTTCCGCTTGATGAAACGGTTAGAAGTGTATTTTCCCCGGCTTCTATGGTATGATCAAAAAGGTTCAGATCACCTGCCAATTGAAGTAGATTGCCGGTATCGGTGAGCTCTTCCGTATCGCCGTAACTGATGCGGCTGACATCAAACGGGACGCCCATTTGCTCGGCAAAATCCGATAGCGGATCCCCATCGGGCAGATTGATTTGCGCATTACCGGAGTCCACTGAAAAATCGCCTGGAGTAGCTGTTATGACAAATTCCTCAAATTCCACTCCCGCAATCGCCGGTGGGTTGGATTCATCAAAGGCAGGTACAACGAGTTCAACCTCGGAGTCCGGAATTGTCTGGAGTTCTATTAAACCCGGCTCGGGTTCTTCAAAATCTACGAGGAGTTCACCCTCATCATCCCGCAACTTGAAATAGGCAACCTGAGTGTGCGGCGCCGGAAGTTTTTCCGGCAGGATTTCATCGGCAAAACCGGATATAACAGGATTAAAACCTGAAGCATCAAGGTAGGCTACGCGGGTTCCCCCGTACTTAAAATCGATGTGGCCGGAATTTACACCAAACGGACTCACCTGAAAAGCGAAATCATCGGAAAACTCTACGGAAACATCATCAAAATCCAAATCCTGAAGGGCAAATTTGGCATTGGCATCTCCGGATGTCACCACGCCGGTACTGTCCATTCCAACTTCGCCGCCTAGCTCCATGACCAAGCCATTATCAGGCATTTCAAAGTCTTCGGCTTCTTCAACGCCATCCTCCGGCAGCGGTAATGCTGAAAACTCAGGTGAGCTGAACCCTTCATCAAAAGAGACGGACAAAGCAAATGATTGGTCGAAAAAGACTTCTCCCGATTCAATTCGGCGTTCTTCGATGTTTTGAACAACGTCATCAAAGGTAACTCCAAATGACTCATCCCCCACATGTACTTCGTGTCGACCGTCGATAAAAAGTCCGTCAAGTGTAAGTTCAGCTTCGTCTATAAAAAAAGAAATGAGCGGATCATCCGAGGGTAAGTCCCACATAAACGGCTCGTCGATCACAAAATCGAGCTCGACGAATTTCATGTCGAAAATATCGTAGACCAGATTTCCTGAAACCTGATGATCTTCAGAAAATTTCAGCCCGGCCTGACCTGCAAGATGCGCTTCCTGGCCATCTTCACCCGCCCAGAATTCAATACCGGCTTCTTCAAGTTCGGCTGTCATCATACCGACCGGGATTTTACAACCGGCATCCTGTATTCCTATGACGCCTTCTGCGTAACCATCTGTGAAGGAAATATCTGCTGTCGTTTCCTGATCGGATGGATCATCACTGCACGTCAGCGGATAACCCGGCTCATAACGACCTTCCATAAAAAGGTCCGAAGTTGCCGCAAACAGTTCCTGTTCATCGGGTTGGTATTCGGAATAAATCGATCCGCCAAGTGCTGAAAAGATAATTTTATGCTCATTCCAGATCTCCATTGAGCAATCCGAGAATGTAGCAAGTTCCAAATCGGCTGAAAGGCTACCGGCATCGATGAGTCCGTTTTCCACCAGCATTGCGCTGTTACCCAGACAAGATGGCAATCCGGATAGCTCCGCTACTGACGCTTCCCCTTCAAACTCCATCTCCCATTGGTCAATCCAGGATTCTTCCTCCTCCCACGGTAACACAAAATCATTCATGCCGACCTGATCCAAAACCAGCTGTAACCCATCTTCTTTATAATCGGGCGTTTCTTCGCTGACTTCAAAGCCCGGAATATCCAAGCCTGACGAAGTAAGCCGGAATGGTTCATCCGGTGCATATTGCCAATCATTAAAAACCGGGAATGTGATGGAAGCGTAAAAAGGGATATCAATATCCCAGGAGTCGTCATCGGGGTTGTAACCGAAGTGATTAAAATCAAAATCCGATAGATGAAGCTGAATAAATCCGAGATCAAGTTCGGGCTCCGGAATGGTACAGGTGTTTTGCAATACGGCGAATTCCGGTTCTCCTTCGGTTTTCCAGTTTCCGCTTAATTGCAGTCCGCACTGGTCGGCATTGTCAAAGTCGAGATTAACCGATGCTCTGGTTCTGAGATCGTAGTCCAGGGTTTGATCTTCCCGATTCAATGTAAGCGATCCACGCGCCCTGTTCAGTTCGAATTGAATGAGTTCATCGCTTCCGGCTAC
The DNA here is from genome assembly GCA_007135115.1 of Balneolales bacterium. GTDB lineage: Bacteria > Bacteroidota > Rhodothermia > Balneolales > Natronogracilivirgulaceae > SLJN01. The sequence goes on along the minus strand of SLJN01000186.1, from coordinate 7,657 downwards.
ATTAAGTTCGCGGGTTTGCTCACAGCTCCAACCGGTTTGCAGTTCATCATTCAGTAGATTAAGCCCTCTCAATTCACAAGGTGCGGTCTCTCCAAATAAGCGAACCTCTCCGTCGGCTCTGATGGCCTGACCGTGCAAATCTATACGAATATCATTGAGTGAAACCTCCATGATATCACTTTGAAACGACATCAAGTCCTGACCGCGAACGGTGAGTTCCCCTTCCGGACCTATATCCGAAAAACTGAGTTCCCCTTCGGCATTGAGTCTGCCGAATTCTTCATCCTCAAAATGGGCCTGGGCTGAAAACCCATCCGGAAACCGATACTCTAATTGACTCAGCTCCACATGGTCGTGCCCGGGGAGCAAATCATCGGAGAGTGGATAAATATTCATATCGACCAAACCTGCTGTAACAACCGGATTTTCAAGATCGGACTTTAGTATCTGTATCCCGCGCAAATTAGCCTCAGCATACACCGGCTCATCAAGGTAGCGCATCTCAAACCTGGCTTCTACGCTACCGCTCAGCTCCAAATGGGTTCCGGTATCGGTAATCTGACTTTCCGGCAAGTCTTGAAGGCCTGTAATCGTGACGACGCCAGGCACCAATTCAATTTCATTGAGATCCGCTATCTCGCCCGGATCAATTTCATCATCATGATAGGTAAATGTGTGGATCTCGCTCTCCCCGTTATTGCGGATGGGAAGCTCATCATTAATATCGTTGGCTGTAATCATCCAGGCATACTCAGCGCCTTCTTCAAGGGGATAGAAGTCGCTTGTATAAACCATACTGTTTGCATCACGAATGGTTTCCTCATGATGTGCCCGGTTGGCATCGATGGCCTCATCCGGATTTTGACCCGGAAAAACCTCTACCAAAAGAAAATCGTATTCAATATTGAAATTGCCGTTGGTGATAACCGGAGTCCAGCTGAATACAGGGTTCGAAATCGTGAGATCTGCACCATCGGTTGGAGATGTTACTCTCGGGGGTTGTGGGTAGGTCACCGAAAAATCTGATCGCCCCTCACTGATTCTAACTTCCTGGTCTCGAGTTGGCTGAGCATCGACCTCTATGGTATAATTTCCCTGTGGCAGCGTCCCGCTCTGCAGAATATTATCGGTGAGCGAGTTGTCGAGATCGGCAATTATTTCATCAATGCTTCGGTCTAAACGGATATAATCAAAAACCGGCATTAAGTTATGAACACCCGGATTAAATGTCTCCGGCTGTGACAGCTCCTGAACTATCAACTCATTATTCCGATAAAGCCGAACCTCGAATTGCAACTCGATAGGTGATGTTCCCGCTGACATATAATTGAGCTGCACTTGATACCGGCCGCTGACTACCTGATTTTCAAAATCACTTACAAATGGAGAAGGCAGTACCGAAGGCATATTTAATATATCGATATTAACCGTCTCCTGTGCCTTCGCGGCAGATATAACGCACAAAGATGTCACAATACTTAATAACGCGATCTTTACACATCTAAGAATTCGAAACATAACTAATATCCAATAATATCAAATGGGTTAGTAGAAGTTGCTACGCTTGGGTAAGCATTGAAATGAAGCAGTAACCAAAAATCCGGTAAGTTGATCCTGTTTACATTCACTTCTAAAATGGGGTCGTAAATTTCTATTTGGGCTTTATCTCTCTTTACGTAGAAACCCACAAAGCCGGATCACACTTTTTTCCGGGATTTTTATTTTTTTTAATAAAAGTAAACAAAAATCGATCTATCCCATTGATTTTACTACCATCCTAACAAATGATGAATCCAACTCAGGGACGTCAAAGGAAGACTGTAATGCTTGATGTTACTCGTGGGGCTACCCGGGTTGAGTCCGGCTAATAGGTTGATGTAGGGCTATCAACCTATAGTAATTTTATCTGTCCTGTACAATTTCCCGTGCTTCTTCGCTGCGGCCGGCACGGTGGAGGGCTTCAATCAGATGCTCCCTGAATACTTCATCTTGTCTTCTTGCTTCATATCTGATTAACCATCGATCTATGAGGCTGTCCAGGGATTCGTTTTCCCTGTATAGCCGGATCAAAGCGGAGTATATTTCGGAGTTGGGCTCAATATTCAAGGCTCGCTCATACCAAAGAATGGCATCGTTAACCCTACCTTGATCTTTCTTGATTTCAGCTATACGCAACACCACCGACTGATTTTCAGAATCTACATTAATGCCTTCTTCATAGGTGGATAGCGCCTTTTCATAATCCTCGATTTGTTTATAAAAATCGCCGCTTAACTCATAGACTCCGGCAAAATCGTGATGCTCCTCGCGTAAATCCCAGAGCAGAGCTTCCAGTTGATCAGCATCCAGGGTTTGAAGTGCAAGTTGTTGTAACTCATCCAGTGATTGCTGAAGATCTTCCAGTTGTTGCTCAGACGTGTAAAACGGGTCATCGGATAATAGTGCTCCGGTCCGCATGGCCATTTGTGCCTCAACAGCAAGCTGCTCCTGATGAGTCTGCAAGACCTTCAGGCTTTGGCTCAACGCTTCATACCACTCGGACTTTTCATCTGCGGGTAGTGCTTCATTCCGAAATAAGTGCAGATAAGCCTCCGGCCATCGCGCTCCGTTATCAATAGCTCGACGGTAGGATTGCACAGCTTTGTCAGCGGCATCATTTTGCTGGTGGGACCGGCCTTTTAAAACATGAGCCAGTGAGTCGGCGGGGTTAGCTTCGAGATAATCCGAAAAATGAGAAACCGCTGCATCCGGGGCATTATTCCGGTAGGCGATTTTGCCGAGATCCAGATATTTCTGAGCTACATCGGCTTCACCTTCACTCGATTTAAGATCATTATAAGCCTGATCTGTTTCTCCTTTTTCAAACAACAGTGCTGCTCTGGGCTGGGCTATTTCATAGATGTTGCCTTTGTCCTGCTTCAATGAATCATAGACAGACAGCGCATCATCCTTATCCCCCATTTTCTCATAAGCCCCGGCTAACTGGAGCGGCAGCTCTATATCTTCCGGAAAAACCTCTATCATACGCTCCAGGACATTTGCTACACCTTCAAAGTTCATCTGCCGTTGGTTCAGCTCCATGAGGTGCTCATAAATGACGCGCTCTTCCGGATGTTTCTCCAGTAACTCATTGTACAGTTCGTTAGCAGCCATCAGGTCACCGTTTTCGATCAGCAACTGGCTGTAAATCAATGCACTTTCAAGATCATCGGGATTTTCTTCGTACCGCTGCCGGTAGGTTTCGGTTAATTCTTCGGTCTCTCCGGTTTCAAGCAATGCATTACTTCGAATAGAAGTTATCTGATGATCCTGCTGCGCATCTTCCGGCAAACCCTCATAACTCTCAAGAACCTGCTGGTAGTCACCCAGCTGATAGTAGGCATACAGCAGCCCCCGATACGTTTCCACTTGTGCTCCGGAAACCCTTGCGGCAGACTCGAAATAGTTTATGGCCTCATTGTAACTGGACGCCACCAACAACTCCTGTCCTCTAAGCAGCTTCAATTGAGCTTTGAAGCCTTCCAAATCATCGGAGGTAAACTGATTCGATTGCAACATACCCTGCTGCTTTTCCTCCATAACGGCTTCCATCTCTTCAAGTGCACGTTCACTGCTTCTATGTTGGAACACTTCAACTTTCAGCAATCTGAGATCAAGGCTGCGCTCGTGTTCGTTAACGCCTTGCCTTATATAATGCCGTGCATCAGCGATATTGCCTTTTTGGAGATAAGCAGAGACCAGTATTTGATAGGCTCCGGGTGGTACACCGGATCGATCCATTTGTGGAGTGAGCAGATCGACGACTTGCCCGAATTGCTGATCCTCATATTTTTCCACAGCTCTGGACAGATCATCCTGACCGAATCTTTGAGCCTCAGCAACCCAATGCAGACTCAGTAATAAAAGCAGTGAAAGCAACCCCGTTTTAAGCATAAAACTCTATTCAATCCCCCGAAGTAGCCTGCCTTGGCGAGCTCGGATCACTTTTGTTCCCCGATTCATCAATGACATATACCCGATACCATTTACCTGCTTCGCCTTCTTCATCTTTCCAGTCTACATCTTCAAGGGGTTCATCATTTATATCTTCAAACTGACCATTGGATATTTGAGATCGCTGGACGATATAACCATCCACATCATTGGATGTAGATGACTGCCAACGCAGCCGAACCCCGTCCTCGTCTGTTGCTTCAACCGCCTGCAGGTTTCGGGCAGGTGCCGGTGGAGACATATCCCGCATCAAAATATCTACGGATGGAGTCGGCTCGCTTTCGTTGCCTGCCGAATCAACGGCGGTTACAAAATACTGATATTCTTCGCCCACTTCTACTTCATCATCCATAGTAAATCTCTGGCTTCTGGAAAATGAAGTTATGGTTGTATCCGCCTCTGGTGTAATTTTATACTTCTGATAGGTATCTACATCTGTTGAGGGCGAAGCACCCCATCTGAGATTCACCCGGTGACCATCGTTGTTTTCAGCATTAAAACTGACGGGCGGGTCCGGCGGGGTGATATTGGGCATCTGTAAATCCGTAAAAACCGTATCGCTGCGCTGCCCGTCCTGATCAGCCGCAACTACACCGTATTCGTAGTACATCCCCTCGGTAAAGCTGACATCAGCAATTCCTTCATCAATGATGGGACCGGAAGTCACGCGCCCTTCATTAACCTGAGAGTAGGCACGATCTTCTTCACCAATTTCACGCCGCAGAATAACAAAGGTATTGAAACTATCATCCTGGTCGCCCTCGTCCCAATCCACTTCTATGGTCTGATCTTCGGTGACCGTAGCTTCGATATTTTCAGGTGCCGGTGGGGGCGTCAGGTCGCTCATGTACTCAATGGCAGCATTTCCTTCTTCGCTTTCAATTCCGGTTTCGGAAACAGCAAAAACATAATAGTAATAATTGTAACCTGCCTCGGCCGTAGTATCGCGAAACTGAGGTTCGGTAAGATCGACAAGCTCTTCGGTAAGGCGTTGCCGTTCTTCGGTATCCTGATTAACACGGTCGATGTGATATCCCTCGACGAAGGGCTCGGTGCTAACCGGCCAGGTTAATTCGATATCCCCTTCGTCGGTTGCTGAGGAATATACTTCGAGTACCGGTTCCGGCTGTCGTTCATCTACCAATTCAACCATATCGGTTGATGCTGTAGCCGTATTGGTACCGGTAAAATCGATGGCCTCGACAATTATTTCCACTGATGAATGCAGCTCATCAGGTTCGAAGGTATAATCAAATTCGGTAACACCTGATTGCCGTATGATGGATCGATCGGTGACCTTTTGAAAGTTTTCCTCACCTTCCGGTCTCATGTAAACCTCAAAGCGGATTACATTGTCATCTTGTTCTTCCGTGGATTCCGGGTAGTACCAATCAACCGTCAATTCTGTATCAACCCTTTCAACCTCGGCTTGTTCCGGTTCGGGTACGGATACCTGCTCCACTACAACTTCCTCTTCCAGCACATCCCCGGTTGGTTCGGCATTTTGATCAATTTTCTCGATGCGATAGGTGACCGATTCATCGGTTATCGGCTGCTCATCTACATATAACATACCCAGTGCCTTACCGACTTCCGGGAACGAAGAGCCGGAAAGCATGGCCATACTTTCATTGCCCCTCAACCTGAGCAGAACTTCCTGAGGATTATCCATTTCCAGGTCTTCAGCAAGATCATCGTAACGCTCCCCGGCCTTTTGTTGAAATTCCTGACCATTTTGCACCGGATAAACCGGTTCGTCATTCAGACGCTCTTCTTCTCCTTCATGAATCCGGTAAATATTGAACCCATTGTTATAAGAAGGTATTTGATTGTGATAGATGTAGGCCTCACCTTCGGAGCTCAATACCGGAAGAATGTCTTGTGCTTTGGAAACAGATACAAAGACGAAAACCATAAATGCCGACATTATTACCACTTTGCTGCCTTGTGTCATAATATTCTTCAGCTTCGTCTTTATGGGTTTTCCTAAAATACAGATTATTTGATTATACATGACTTCAAAATCTCTGGTGATGTCAGTAATTAATAAGTAAAATTGACATTTAAGACCGGTGGACCATCCTCATTGAGAAAAGTTTCCAGTCCGGCATCATTGCGGATTCGCACCCTGACCTGAGTTTCATCAGCAGATATATCTTCTTCGGGGATTTCAAGATTAATCGATCTGCTGATTGGAAATGTTATCGCATTATCCGAACTGCGGACCTCTTCCCATACCGAAAGTGGCAAGCCACTCTCATGGAGCAGGATGATATCCACATCGGTTACACCCGATACCGGATCATGTATACCGTCTATATCAACATCGATGCTGTGGCCGTCGCCATGACTGGTTGAGATTGTCGGCTCTTCAGGGGGGTCATTATCAATCAGAACAGGACCGGTCGAAGCTGTTGCTGAATTTAAACCCTGATTATTGATACCTCTTATATTGAAATAAAGATCCTCTCCCTCAGGTAGCTCATCCTCTTCAATCTCGATGTACGGAGCTGTACGCGAATCCGACAATTGTCCGGGTTCATGCAAATCGATTTCGTCGGAATTCGGCCAATCCTGAACATCAGTTTCTCCCGGTGAAGTACCAATGGAGTATTGATGCCCCTTCAATCCCGATTCGGCATCATAGGCACGCTCAACCAGATAGATGCGAACGTAATCGTTACCTTCATATCCTTTGATTACAGGTTTAGTCGGGCTATTGGGATCATTAGGATTACCATGCTCGTAAGTGTAGGTTTCAGTTTCAAGCCCGGCATTATTTACCGCTCGAATGTGAACATATACGCTATCGCTGAAATCAAACTCCCATTGGTTTGGATTGCCTCCACTTACAGAAATATCAGTCTCAGTATCGGTTGATTGACGGCCATCCTGATCAAAGTCCATTTCATCATAGTAGGGGTCGGTAGTCACAAGATATTCGTAATGAGAGAGCCCGGACTCATCATCGGAAGACTCGGTCCAACTTAAGCCATCAATCTTAGGCTTTGTACGTGGATTTTGATATCGATTCCACTGTTCCGACATGGTCAAGCTGTAATTCGGAGCGCTGTCAACAAACGGTTCAGCTTCAGGTTCAGAAATAAAGAATGCTGGTACGGTCGTGGTTATATTTTGAAACTCAGGCTGCTCTGGTGGCGTATCATCATATATGACCGGGTTAGGCTCTTCCACTTCTATTACCTGATCATTCATGTTATAAGCTCGTACGCTCACATAATGAGGCTCATCCGGTTCCATATTGATTATGCGGGACTCGCCTTCTATAGCTTCATCCCAATACCCAGTAACATCAGGCTGAGATTCAGTTTCACCTACAAGCTCAGTCCATTCTACGATATCTGAACCACCTTGCTCAGAGCCTATCGCATACTCGTATCGCAATATACTGGTTTCCGGCTCTTTCACCTTTGCTCTTATGTCTATAATCTCAGGATCAGACGTCCAGTACACATCTTCCGATTGTGTTACCTGATTCAAACCGCCTCCCGGAACCTGCATAAAATATTCTTCTGTTAACTCTCCTTCGTCATAATTATGCTCCATGTGAATATAGAGCTGTTCCGGCGGGCTGGTGTCATCAGGTACATGGTTCTCATCTGAGGAGGATGAAACTCCACCTTCACCAACCTGTAAATTAAAG
>SLJN01000263.1 GCA_007135115.1 Balneolales bacterium | reverse complement strand
TTATAAGCCCGCATGACTTGATAGATCTGAGAAAAGATACTCTTCTTGAGATGTTGAACAAAGTCGATGTTTCACGTGAAACATAAAAAAAGCCCTGACTACAAAAGCAGTCAGGGCTTAATTTGTGTACCATTAATATGATTTACTCTTCGTCGTCAAGCGGGAGGTTTCCTTGCTCTTTAGAGTCATCATTTTTAGGTAGTTCCTTCCCCCCTTCATCAAGAGATAAATTCGGGGCATCTTCGGAGTCCTCTTCCACTACTCGAGTAACAGCTCCGATAGAATCGTCGCCGCTTAAGCGCATCATTCGAACACCCTGAGTATTTCGTCCCATGGATCGGATGTCTTTACAGTGCATGCGAATTATTTTTCCTTTTTGGGTAATGATCATGAGATCATCTTTATCCCCTACCTCTTTAAGGGCAATTAAGTCGCCGGTCTTAGGAGTGATTTTCATCGTGATAACACCTTTACCGCCGCGGGATTGTTCACGATAATCATCTACAAGACTTCGTTTACCATACCCGTTTTCTGACATCGCAAGTACGGTAGCATCCTGGGTGCGTTTAATCACAACCATATCTATGACTTCATCGTCTTTAGCGGCCAACGTGATTCCGCGAACCCCTCGGGTATTTCGCCCCATTTCCCGAACTTGATCTTCCTTGAAACGGATTGCTCTACCATTTTTGGCACCAAGTAAAATAGTGCTGTTTCCATCAGCGATATCAGCACTAAGGAGTTCATCGCCTTCATCTATTTTGATGGCAATGATTCCATCTTTTCTCGGGCGACTGTATTGTTCAAGTGAGGTCTTTTTGATGGTACCCTTTTTGGTACACATCACTATAGAATTCTGATTGAGGTAGTCTTGGTCATCAAGAGTTTTAATCGGAACAAAGGCTTTGATACTATCGTCTTTATCAATTTGGATCAGGTTAACGATGGCTCTACCTCTGCCAAGTCGCCCGCCTTCGGGTATTTCGTAAACTCGCAGCCAGTAACACAATCCTTTTTCCGTGAAGAACAGGATATAGTTATGGTTGGTTGCCACAAAAAGGTATTCTATATATTCATCTTCTTTTGTTGTAGCACCCTTCATTCCCGTTCCGCCACGGCGTTGTCTGCGGTAGCCGCTTACCGGGGTTCGTTTGATGAAACCGTTGTTAGATATCGTAACGACAACGTCTTCATCCGCAATCATATCCTCAATACTAAAGTCTTCAGCAGAATGGACTATTTGTGTACGTCTCTCATCACCGTAACGATCCTTAATTTCTTCAAGCTCTTCTTTTATAAGTCGGTTTTGTTCATCCCGGCTGGATAGGATTTTACGATATTCACCGATCTGTTCGAGGATGTCTTTGTACTCAAGATCAATTTTATCTCTTTCGAGAGCGGTCAGTTTCTGCAGACGCATATCAAGAATAGCCTTCGCCTGCAAGTCGGTTAGTCCGTACCCCTTTCTAAGTTTGATATTAGCTTCGGGAACATTCTTAGATGAGCGAATGGTCTCAATAACCTCATCAAGGTTATCAACACCAATTTTTAAACCTTCAAGGATATGGGCTCTTGCTTCTGCTTGCTCTAAGTCATAAAGCGTACGTCTGATAATCACTTCAATTCGGTGATCAACAAAGTGACGGATGATGTCTTTTAAGCTCAGAACCTTCGGTCGACCTTTTACCAGAGCAAGATTATTCACCCCGAAGGTATGTTGCATCTGGGTATATTTGTAGAGCTGATTGAGTACAACACTTGCATTCGCACCACGCTTAAGCATGATAACGATACGCATACCTTCGCGGTCAGACTCATCCCGCACATCCGCAATATCGGTGATTTTTTCGTTATGAACAAGCAAGGCTATTTTTTGAATCAAAGATGCCTTGTTCACCTGATACGGAATCTCGGTAACGACGATTTGCTCCCGATTTCCCCGCATTTCTTCTACAGAAGCAAGTGCTCTGATTGTCACTTTACCTTTACCGGTACGGTAGGCTTCTTTAACTCCATCATAACCATAGATAATCCCGCCCGTAGGGAAATCCGGAGCGGTGATGTGTTTCATTAACTCATCAACTTCAATTTCAGGATTATCGATATAGGCTTTTGTGCCTTCCACTACCTCGTTCAGGTTATGAGGTGGCATGTTCGTAGCCATACCAACAGCAATACCTGAAGCCCCGTTAATCAACAGGTTTGGAATTTGCGCGGGGAGAACGCTGGGTTCGGTAAGGGTATCGTCGAAGTTGGGCTGGAAATCAACGGTGTCTTTGTTGATATCCGCCATGAGTTCTTCGGCGATACGCTTCATCCGGACTTCAGTATATCGCATCGCAGCAGCAGAGTCACCATCGACAGAACCAAAATTCCCTTGCCCATCAACCAATTGATAGCGCATAGAAAAATCCTGGGCCATTCGAACGATCGTATCATATACTGCGGAGTCACCGTGCGGGTGATATTTACCCAGAACCTCACCTACAATTCGGGCACTCTTTTTATAAGCACGGTTATGAAGCATCCCTAATTCGCTCATACCGTAAAGTGCTCTTCTGTGAACGGGCTTTAAGCCATCCCGAGCATCAGGCAGGGCTCGAGCAACAATCACTGACATCGAATAATCGATGTAGGACGATTGCATTTCGTCCTCGATGTTAATTTTTACTATCTTATCAGAAGCCATTATCTACTTGTTATTTATACTCTTATTAAATGTCGAGATTAGCGTATTTTGAATTACGCTCAATGAATTCTCGCCGTGGTTCTACGGTATCACCCATGAGTACGGTGAAGAGCCGATCCGCAGCAGCAGCACTTTCAATGGTGACTTGTTGCAGCGTACGAGTTTCAGGATCCATGGTAGTTTCCCACAGCTGATCCGGATTCATTTCTCCCAAACCCTTGTAGCGACTGACATCCACTTTCTTGGTGCTTTCCTTTTTCATCCGCGCAAGAATTTGATCGCGTGCATCATCATCCCAGGCATACTCCATCTTTTTACCTTGAGTGACTTTGTATAATGGAGGAGTAGCAATGTAGACATGGCCACCGGCTATCAAGGGGAGCATTTTTCGGTAGAAAAGGGTAAGCAACAACGTACGAATGTGAGATCCGTCCACATCCGCATCCGTCATAATGATGATTTTATGGTAGCGGAGGTTGCTTAAATCCGAATTTTCGTCGAGATCAACTCCTAAACCAAGCGCTGTAAGAATCGCTTTGATTTCGTTGTTCTCAAGAATCTTGTTGTTATGGGATTTTTCAACATTCAAAATTTTACCTCTAAGCGGCAAAATAGCTTGAAAACTTCTATTCCGACCTGATTTGGCAGAACCGCCGGCAGAATCACCCTCAACTAAATAGATCTCACTATGAGAAGGGTCATTAATGGAGCAATCTGCAAGCTTTCCGGGTAAGCCTCCGCCTGCCATAGCACTCTTACGCTGAACGAGTTGTCTCGCTTTTCGGGCAGCTTCGCGGGCTTCAGCGGCTTTCATCACTTTGTCTATGACCGCTTTACCCACTTTGGGGTTTTGCTCGAAGTATTCACTTAGTTTTTCATAAACCACCCCTTCAACAGCGCTTTGAACTTCTGAGTTACCCAGCTTGGTTTTGGTCTGACCTTCAAACTGAGGTTCGGCTACTTTAATGCTTACAACGGTAGTGAGACCTTCCCGGAAATCTTCGCCGGTGACATTAATTTTGCCTTTGATCAATTTGTTTTTGTCGGCAAACCCCCGAAGTGCACGAGTCAAAGCTCTTCTGAATCCGGAAATATGGGTACCCCCTTCGTGGGTATTAATGTTATTCACAAAGGAGTGGACATTTTCAGTGTAAGACTGATTGTATTGCAACGCCACTTCAACCGGCACTCCTTCAGCCTCGCCACCGATATAAATCGGATCCGGCATGATGGGATCACGATTTTCATCGAGAAACTTTACGAAGTCTTTGACACCGCCTTCGTAATGATATTCAACATGGAGTTTTTCTCCGTTTTCCTCACCATTATCACGTTCATCGGTAATAGTTATCGTAATTTGAGGATTTAAAAACGCCAGCTCCCGCATGCGATCAGCGATAACCTCAAATTTAAATTCTGTAGTTTGCGTAAATATCTCGGGATCAGGTTTAAAGATAATTTTTGTACCCGTGATGTCAGTAGTGCCCACCTTTTCAAGTGGTTGGGTAGTTACGCCTTTTTCAAAAGCCATAATGTAAACGTCACCGTCACGATGCACTTCCACGCTGAAATGGGAGGCAAGTGCATTAACACAACTAACACCAACCCCGTGCAGACCACCGGAAACTTTGTAGCTATCTTTGTCGAACTTACCACCGGCGTGCAACTTGGTCAGAACCAATTCAACAGCTGACATACCCTCTTTAGGGTGTATATCTACCGGAATGCCACGCCCATTATCAACAATGGATATTGTTCCGTCTTCATGAATGGTAATATCAATTTTATCGCAGTACCCCGCTAAGGCTTCATCGATGGAATTGTCAACAACTTCATTAATTAAGTGGTGTAATCCCCTGGTGCCGGTATCTCCAATGTACATGGAAGGTCTTTTGCGAACAGCTTCAAGCCCCTCAAGAACCTGAATATTTGAAGCTTTATACTCAGGTTTATCCGTTTTATTTGACATAGACTACAGAAGTGATTGTGAATTTATGAACAGTAATGCGAATGCATACAGGTAACGAATGACGCCTGAAAATAGCTCATAATTCCACAATTTCAAAACACCCTATCGCAATGTGTATTTACACTGAGATCGCAACTTAGAACCCATTCTACATGCATTATTTTGGACAACAATATATGTAGTCGACCCCTTTTTATTCAGGGTCAGCAATTCGCCCAATAACTTTATATCGTTTTTTGCTTTTATCTGCAAGTTTTTTGCCTTATATTTGGAAGTCTATCGAAGAAATTAAACATGAACTCCGAAATTCGACGGTATTATGTCACGTCGTGATGATATCACCGGTAAAAAAGCTCTAAACGGCTATCGGTCATCAAAAGCCAATAACAAAACGAAGCACCGTTTTCAAATCAATGCCCAAAAAAGGAACTTTTACATTCCTGAGCTGGACAAAACGGTTTCTTTAAAAGTAAGTAGTAAAACGCTTCGTACGATCAACAAAAAAGGTATTTACGCCACACTCAGGGATTCTGAATACGGTAGAAAAATCCTGAAGGAGGTTGCAAATGGCTAAAGCTAAAGGAATCAGAGTTCAGGTAATTCTGGAATGCACCGAATCTCCGGGTACTTCACGTTATTCTACAACCAAGAATCGTAGAAATACCACTCAGCGCCTGGAGTTGAAAAAGTACAACCCTGTACTGCGTAAACATACCGTACACAAAGAAATTAAGTAACCATGGCCAAGCAGCATAAAATGGGACAGAAGGCCGTACGGTCCGATCGTAAGATGGCCAAAGTGATTCTGTCCGTTAAAAACAATAAAGGCAGCTATTCCTTCCGTGAAACAATTCTCGAAGAAGGAGAGGCAAAAGAGTTCGCCAAAAAGAACGCTAACTCTTAAAAGCGCCGACGCTTACAAGCTGAATTTCGTAAAGGTTGCATGACATAGTTGTGCAACCTTTTTTTATATTATCCCCTTCTGATAAATTCATTAACCGCAAATTCATCCATACCTTTATGGCGACATATCAAAAAATCCTCGACGATATCAAGACGGCCATGAAACAAAAAGAACAGCACCGTCTTGATGTTCTCAGATCCCTAAAGTCAGCTATCTTCGAAAAAGAGGTAAGTGAGCGCAAAGACGGTAAAGCCGAGCTTAGTGATGAAGATGTCGTGAATGTGATTATGAAAGCGGCTAAGCAACGAAAAGATTCCATTCAACAATACCGTGAAGCCGGCCGTGACGACCTGGCAGATAATGAGGAGAAAGAACTAAAAATTATTGAATCGTATCTGCCGGAAATGATGTCTGAAGATGATATCAAACAAATTGTTCAGGAAGCGATTGATTCTACAGGAGCATCCGGCCCACAGGATATGGGTAAAGTGATGGGGCAAGTGATGCCCAAGGTGAAAGGCAAAGCCGATGGAGCTCAGGTTAATCGCATTGTGAAAGAATTGCTTAACGCCTGATGAATATCGTCGACGGCTTCATCCTGATTCCGCTGGTATACTATGCCTTTCGCGGATTTAAAAACGGATTTATTCGTGAGGCTTTTAGCATCGTCGGGTTGGTTATTGCCGTTTTTTTCGCATTTTCATTCATGGGTCCGGTTTCAGAGGCTGCAAGCAAAGCATGGGATATCAACTTTGAACATCTTCCCTATATCGCTTTTGCCGTTTTATTTCTCATCCTGCTTATAGCTTTTAATCTTGTGATTACGTTTACAGAACACCTGTTAAAAGCTTTATATTTATCGATGCCCAACAGGGTTCTTGGACTGGTCCTGGCAACTATAAAATGTGCCCTTTTAATAAGTGTAGCGATTCTGTTTTTGTCCGGTTTTGAAATTCCGGGTGACGAGACTCAGGCGGAATCGTTGACCTATCCGTTTTTTGCCGAGGTCGCCCCTGTTGTCTACGATAGCATTGCTGCGATTTATCCGGGAGCAGAATCATTCGCTGAAACCGTTCAGCAAACTATTGATAAGTACAATCCAATTTCGGTCCAATAAATATTATGTCATTTCTACCAGTTGAGGAACAATTAAAAGTTATAAAACGGGGTGTTGAAGAAATCATCCCCGAAGATGAACTGAAAACCCGGCTTGAAGAGTCCAGAAAAGCCAACAAGCCTTTAAAAGTAAAGCTCGGGTGCGATCCAACACGCCCGGATCTGCATTTTGGCCATTCAGTTATTCTTCGAAAGCTACGTCAGTTTCAGGACCTTGGTCATCAGGCTATCCTCATTATCGGTGATTTTACCGGTACCATCGGAGATCCCAGCGGGCAAAACAAGACCAGGCCGGCCATGACCCTTGAAGAAGCTCGCGCCAACGGCAAAAGCTATTTTGAGCAAGCTTCTCTGATATTGGATCGTGAAAAAACACAAATCGTTCACAACTCCGATTGGCTTGGCAAGCTCGGTTTTGACGATGTGATTAAATTAGCCGGTAAGTTTACTGTAGCAAGAATGCTGGAGCGTGATGATTTTTCGAAACGCTACCAGAATAACGAGCCGATCTCAATTCATGAGTTTCTATACCCCTTAGCTCAGGGTCAGGATTCGGTTCACCTTGAGTCTGACATTGAACTTGGCGGAACCGATCAGACGTTCAATTTAATGGTGGGCCGACAGTTGCAGCGAGAAAACGGACAAAAGCAGCAAATCTGCATCACGTTGCCGCTTCTTGTAGGTACCGACGGTAGCAAAAAGATGTCGAAGTCCTACGATAATTACATCTCTCTGGACGAAGAACCTAATGATATGTACGGCAAGGTGCTTTCCATTCCCGACGACCTGATTTTTACCTATTACAATCTTCTCACCGATGTTGATACCGACGCTCTTCCTGAGCTGAAAAAACGTGCTGAACAAGACCCCCGCAACAGCAAACACGAGTTAGCAGAAACACTTGTACGAATCTATCATGGGGAAGAAAAAGCAAAGGAATCCCGTGAACATTTTGAAAAAACGGTAATTAATAAGGAAATTCCGGATGACATCCCCGAATTTGAAATTGAAAAAGGTGATGCCCGTATTCTTGATATTATAAAAGATATCGGTTTCGTACCGAGTAAAGGCGAGGGCAAAAGGTTAATATCACAAGGTGGGGTAACCGTTGATGGAAATAAAGTTACCGACATCAACGAGTCACTTTCTTTTAATAATGGCGATTCATATACGATAAAAGTGGGTAAACGCAAATTCGGCAAGCTGATCACAAAACTATAGGTTGCTATGACCGACGATTTTAAAACAGCGATAGAACAGGCGGGATACGAATATTCTGAAAACGGATTTCGCAAGGCTATTACCTCAGATGATGCCGAAATTATTCCAAAATTCCTGAATGCCGGATTTAATCCGGAACAAACAGACCGTACCGGTTATACGGCTTTGATGAATGCCGTAACCGAAAATGCCTTGAATTCAGTGGTCTGTTTGCTTGAAAATAAAGTTCAAGTAAATAGAGTAAACCGTTATGGCAAATCTGCCCTCATGATGGCCGTGATCAACGGCAATACCCAGATTGCCCAAGCCCTATTGGAATTCGGGGCGAATATAAATCAGCAGTCATCTACGGGTGAAACTCCTTTGATGTTGGCAATTATCGCCAATAATCTGGATATGGTGAAACTTTTGCTTCGTCATAATGCCGATACGAATATCGTCAGCAAAGATGAGTTCACGGCGATGAGCCTTGCCCGAAAAACGGGCAATAAGTATATCGAAGAGTCTATCGAGTTTTATAAAGATCAAAAAACTGCAGAAGCAACCGAAAAGACTTCTGCTATTGAAGATGAGTCAAAGTTATTTGATTCAGATGAATTTTATTCTGCAATTGAAAAAGGGGATTCGGAAACCGTAAAACGTCTGCTTTCGGAAGGTCAGAATCCGGACCCTGTCACATCCAATTACACACCTGTAATGCTCGCCGCACGCGAAGGTCAGCCGGAAGCTCTCAGAGAAATTCTTAAACATAACCCACGCCTTAACCGCATCAACAAAAACGGATATACGGCTTTACACATCGCAGTAATAAGCGGAAATACCACATGCGTGGAGTTATTGGTAGAACATGGTATCGATATCAATATTAAGAGCAAAGGCGAGGATACGGCACTTCATAAAGCAATACTACAGCAAAACCCGGAAATGGTTGAGCTGTTATTGAAAAAAGGTGCCAACCCCAATATTGACAACGGCCGCTCCTACCGCCCCATAGACCTTGCTATTTTGAAGGAAGATGAGCAAATCGTAAAAATGTTGTTATCACACGGCGCTCAACCTTCTGATGGCGATACGTTTGAGGATTTAACTTCGAGAGCTGCCAACTCGAATATCGCAGAGCTTATCAAGCAGTATGCTTAGTTTAAGCTAAGATTTTTTATTCAAGCAGAAAGGTAATGCGGTAATCTCCTCGTGTCGGTTCGTAGCCGAGTCGAACTCCGGCATCAAATGTCAGATTAAAGATTTCAAAGCGGCTTCGGAGTTCAGCGCCATAAACCGTTCGGGTCGTGTTGAAATCATCCGCTCCGATGGCGGCGTCCAATGGTCCGAGAGTATTGGTAAAAAGAACTCCGTAAACCGATTGCAGTTGGGATGGTAACAGCAGCCACGCTTGATCCGCATGAAATAACGGAATGGTGTATCTGCTGGTTAGACGGAAAATCTGATCGGCATCCGGAAGATCCTGTAACCGAAATCCCGGCGTCAAAAAGCCGGATTGATTTAATAAAATTCCACCGGAGTACTGAAATTCAGCACCCAGCCTTAAGGATTGATTAAATCGTCTCAGCGGTGAAGTATATCCAAACATCCCGCCTGTTACGGCATAGTCAGGACTTCCATCGAAGCCATTGGTAAACCCGGTGTACCATTGATTGTATAACTGAAGTCCGGTATTGGGTTGTAAATCCTGCAAGTTTTGTTGAAGTCGCCAGGCAAAATTGAACCTTATGGAAGCTCTTGTCTGAGTAACCCAGTCGGAAGGCTCCGGCAGAATATCTTCCTGAAAGACCGCACGAAAACGGCGGAACTCGATATTGGGTCGCACCGAAAAATTCGATAGATAAACATTGTTCTCAAGGGTATACGGAAACTGCGTTCCCAAACTGACCCCCTGGTTTTGAAATCCAATATTTCCACTACTCGATGGCCTCGAAAAAGCTCTAACCGTATAACCGGGATATCTTCCCCGGCGAGTATAGTTAGCATCATACCATAAAAACTGCTCTCCGTAACTCACACTTAGTTCGTAACGATTTCTCCGAAGAACATCCCCACTTGCAACCGTCGCACCTACATTATAATTGGGAAATATATCACTGATCTCTGCTATCGGATATACCGCCCTTGGACGTAACCAACCGTATCCGGTTTGATAATCATGAGTTTCCCACTCTTGTGAACTTTCTAAGTAGTCATCTCCCACGCGTTGGCGTTCAATATATTCACTGATTTCCGTAATCAACGATCCGGTTTCGACCGTCCTGTCGAAAAAGTCCTCCCGATGTAAAGTAGCCGGTTCACGCGTTTTGGTGCGTTGAATGACAAAGACGATTTCATCACCATCCGGGTGATAGGATGCCTCAAAGGCATTGTAAAGGGTGTTGGTAATTTGATGAATCGTATTTTGAGATCGGTTCCATTCATAGATATTCATAACACCGCCGGCATCTGAGCTGAAAAGCAGCTTATCACCTTCGGGATGCCAGGAGATATCAAAAACAGAAGCGTCGGATAATGCAATATCAGGAGAGAATTGGGCCAAATCCGGCTCTGATTTATTTACCAACCAAAGCCCTTGTTTCCCGTTGATATTTGCCACGACAGCAACTTCATCACGGTCTGCCGGGTTTACTTCAATCTCAGAAATATGATTCGGATGGAGGTTTAACAGCGTATCCTGAACTTCCCCATCATTCAGCAGAACCCATTGTGAGGTTTCCTGGTAGGTCTGTAATGCCGAATACTCATCTCCATGATACTGTGGACTGTGTACCCTTGCACCACTTGTTAATTGCTGATTGTCGCCCGATTCGACATCCAGAGAAAACAATTCCATGGTCCAGGTATTCTCGTAAAAAGGATGGCTCACTTGCCTGCTATAAACCAGATTTCCATGATCATCGAATGTGTATTGATAATCTTCGGTCATCGTACCGGTGAAGACGCGCTTCATATTGTTATCCCGGAGATCATAGCGCCACATACCAGTTCTCTCATTGTAAAAACTGCCGTGAAACACGATTTCATCCTCGCTTAAATATTCCGGACGGCTAATCAGTGAACCATCCGGACCGGTTTCCAGAAGCTTATACGGGCTCAATCCAAGATTACGGATACTGTCAATTTTAGGAGTATAGGTTTCGGATTGATACTCATGGTATTTCCGCTCTAATTCCCACGGCCATTTTCCCGTAATTCTGCGCAGCGACGTTCCATAACCCAGAAAAAACCATTGATTGACATCTTCAATCACCTCTCGGGTGGTTTCTTTGCCGTATTCTTTGTGTAGCCAATCGGTAAATGCATACCCGCCCATATAGTGACGTCCGCCCGGACGAGTTCGGGTTGAAGGATAAACAAGTTCCCCAATGGACCAGCGCTCGTCGGAATCAAAATTTGCTATAATTTGATTGGTGAAGTATGGATGATTGCCTCTGCCGCCTTCTCCGGGTCTTACATTGCTTTCATGATAGACGGCAATACCTTCAAGCAGACCAAAGGGGGCCGTAAGATGAAAAGTCGTGGCAATATCCGGCGAAATGGGGTTAATGAGCCTCGCAAGCGAATATTCAGGAATAACCGATAAATGTAAAGCATGAACCAACTCATGCGGCATCAAAAGCTCAAGCCAACCGCCACTACGGGGGTTAAGAGTTTTGCTTCGTCGCGGAGGTGCTTCTGCTTCAATCCGAAAATGATTTGAAGTAACAAAACCTCCGGTTCTGTCATTATAATCATTAATTACTACCGGGAATTGTTTTAACTCACCACCGACAAGCTCTTGTATTTCATCATATTGAGCTTCAAGAATCCGAAGAGATCTTCGCGCTGTTTTTTCTGCCGTTTCCGGAAATATCAGCCGAAAACGTTCGGTATTGATCTCTTTCCATTCTACGTCTGGACGATATACCGGTTCATAGGTTTGAGCTTCTGCTGAATTATATTGAAACAGCAAACAGCTTCCCAAAAGCACCAAAATTCCAACAATCCAGTACCAATAATTCATGTAGATAAATTGCTCATTGACCGGTTTAGGGATGGTGACCCGAATTAAAATTCATCAGGCAAATTACATTAATACGAAAAAATAGAGTTAAAGCAACAGCGAACCGTACCCGATATCAGCGAAGAAGAAGGATTCGTGCTTTTTGATCCAGGCATCGGCTTCATCAGCATCGGGATACCAAGAGCGAACAAGGTTCCAAAACTGTTTGCTGTGATTCATGTGGATACGGTGGCACAACTCATGAATCAGAATATAGTCTCTGATCGAGGGTGGCAGCTTCATTAATCGCCAGTTCAGCGAAATAGAGCCGCGGGAAGAACAACTCCCCCATCTGGTTTTCTGATCTCTGATCGTAACCCGGCTTACTTCAATAGGCATGTCACGGATCAGTTCATAGATGCGGGCAGGTAATTCTTTTTTCGCAAGATTCTTATAAAGCAAAATAGCTCCATGATGCATCAACTGTTGCGATACATTCGGACCTTTTTGCACGGTGACCTTGTCTTGTTTTTCCGAAAGATGAATTCCGGTTTTATTCCTGATCTCAAATTCTTCAACCGGCTTCCAGTCCCCTCTGAGCAGCATTCTTAACCGGTACTGTCGTGCAAGTTCAGAAAACTGACTCTTCCGCTGCTCCTGATTCTGAAGGTTTTGATATATCCAGTTTTTCCGGGACGTAACAAACTCTTTGATGATGTGCTGCGGCGTAGATCTTGGCGCACTCACAACAATGCCCCCCTCCTTGATGCGCAAACGCAGTGATTTTTGCCCTCTTCGCCGGGTAAGTTGAATGGGAGGAATTCCGGGAATTTCAAGATAATCCGAAGCCATAATCAATTCAGATGTTCAAGTCTTCTCTCAGCACGCTCTTTAACGTAACTGTCGGTGTCAGAATTTACGATTTTATCAAACTGTTCGCGCGCTTTTTCACGGTCATCCATCCCCAGATAAGCCTCACCGAGATAATAACCTGCACGGAGCTGAAAGTGTCGGTCCTGTTCTGAAGTAAGCTGATCGCTAAAAAATTGAGATCTTTCAAGATCTTCCACCGCTGATTGCTTATCACCTTCCCTGAGCTTTACACGCCCCGACATATAATACAACTCTTCCATGGTTGCCAGTTCGATATGAGAGCTGTACACAAAACTCTGTTCATTCAGTG
>SLJN01000131.1 GCA_007135115.1 Balneolales bacterium | reverse complement strand
CCGGATTATTTCGGATATATCGGCGTATTCGTTGCAATTCGGGTTTATTCCGGATAATCCGGTCGTGATACCGTGGTTGCCACGCAAACCCCGGTTCAATAACCCGGCGGACCTGCGTGGTTACGGCGGTTTTAAAACCGCGCACGATCGACGCCAAATTGTGGCGTTGGGGCCCGAATCGGGCCATTGGGGCGGTATTGTCGTCAACGATTCCCCCGCCGGGCGGTACCGTATGACGACGATTCCATGAATATGATCCGGCATCACCACCCATTCATCCAATTCCACATACGGACGTAATTCCGCGGTTCGACACCATTCGGTGGCGGCCACCATTCCGATGTCCGTTAATACCACAACAGCCGGTTTAAAAGGCCCTGCCGCGACATATCCAAACCACGGCAGCCGGTTTCGGGTGATGATGGTCACAAAATAATACCCCGGTCTGCTGTAATCGTAACCAGGTCGACGGGCGGATTCGATGTGGTATTTGTTTTGGTGGAGCGCCATAACCGAACTTGGTAAACAACTAACCTCTTAATCTTCCTGATAAAATGGTTGAATAAATTCAATCCATGAGCAGACCGATGCATCCAGCAGCACTTTCCATTCTTCAGCTTGTTGAATAATGGTAACAAGATCACGGTGTTTATTTGAAAGACCCGGGACATTTTTCCCATGTGCGAAGGTATTTCGAATTTCGGTGAGTGTTCGTGAATCTTTTTGCAATTGATCGGCAACTTCGACATTCCAATCTGAAATTAAATCCTTTAGTTCACCAGACCGTTTTTGCCACACATCTTCTTTGTGATCGTATTGGTCTAATAACCCAATAACTTTTTCGGGCCATTTCCTTTCGCCTGTATTAGACGCCATACTAATATCCTTGCCTTCTTCTGCTAATTTAGATTCTGTTAACAAAGAAATCAGATATTCTTTCATAGCTACAGCAGCCTGACCGTATCGCCCGGCTTTTAAAAAATATTCTGCTGCCTGATACTGCCGCTGACCGGGTCGTTCCGCCTGAAAGGCTTCCAACACCTGATCCACCGGTTCTTTGAGGTAATGCAACGGATGTTCTTTTTTGATTTTCTTTTTCTTTCGGTTGAACTCCTCCCGTACCTCCTTAGCCTGACCCGGTATTTGATGAATGGCGTTATATGCAAGGTGCTGATGCAGCCCATCAAAGCGTTTGCTCATGGGATTTAACTCTTTGGAGTCTGACAATTCTGCCAGATCGGATGCAATCCCAAACTTAATCAACCGCTCGGCCCCTTTGGTCCAACTTAGCAGCTCCGGAACAATGGGAAGCTCAACCAATGCTACTTTTTTTACCATTCGTTTATTCCAGGGATCAAACGGGTCCGTTTCATCGGTATCTTCGCCCGCTTCGTAGGCCCCGTAGAAAATCCGGATTTCCGGGGTAGTTTCTTCATCTACCGCATCGGCAAAAAAGAGGGACATCAACAAAATTACAGGAAACGAACGGAAACCGTGGGTGATATCAACAAGTATCCGCTCCTTACCCCGTACCACCTCTACAAGCTCTGCAAACATAGCGTAATGTTCAGGGGTATTCATACCGAAGTTGACCACTCTGCGCTGATATGCTTCAAGTTCCCGGCCAAACTCTTCGTTTACAATGCTCCAGTCAGAGCCTCTGTTTAAGTTGTGCTCAGGTTGCGGTTCGGTGCCGAACACCAAGATCTGCTCAAAAGGGATCCCCAGCAATTCAGACAGCGCTTTAAAACCGAGCCGCGTTTTATCGGCATAGCTTCCCTCAAGATGATAATAACTTTGTCCATAACTGCCGGCTCCCAGTGAAGCTAACAAAACCGTGCGATCTCCGTCAGTCTTTTCCATAAATCTATCCTGTTTTATTTTCCGATAATCATTTCCTCGTGCAGCTGATCGAGGTGATTTTCCAACTGTTCCGGTCCCAGAATCAGCCGTATACCGTAATCTTCCAGCTTCTCCTTTAGCACATGATGAATCTTGTGGGAAAGCATGACCAAAACCGGCATCGTATACGTCGTTCCATAATTATCTTTAACTGCTCTAAGGTTGGTGATATGTGACTGTTCGACCCTCCCGGTTTTGCATTCAAGAAAGACCGGTACGCCGTTTCGTATGGCTGCAACATCGATTTCATTTTTGGTACCGTAGTTTTTAGAATGCGCTTGTGTGACTCGAAATGTGACATTAGACCGTATGTCATCATATTCTCCGGTCGCTTCCAGTCGGTTATACACCCACTGCTCAAACCATCCACCAGCAAAAAATGAGAGCCAAAAATCTTTATTTTTTATTTCAAAAGTCTGTGAATCAAAGATAACCATTACTTTATTCGGATCAGATTCACTGATAGTAAGCTGGCCGTCATCATACTCAGGCTTCCAGGCTTGTGAGCTTCCGGCCTGAAGTGACTGAACCACCTCATAATTCAAGCTTTTCAGTGTCTCATTTTGAGTCAAATTCCGGGATCGGATCGTATAGAGATAATTCACCAATGATTTCAGACGGTCCAGCATATTATGATCTGTTACCGAACTGATACGTGCCCGTCGCAGCTGAAACAAAACCGGTAAATCCAGGTAAAGCTCAACAGCTTGTTCTTTCAAATTTTTCCCTTCGCCCCACCAGAAGGTCTCTCCCTGGGTATCGACATAAAGCAGCGTCTGATCCCGAAAAGTCTGATAAAACCCAATAGCCATCGGTTTAGTACCGCCGGTATAATTCAATATGACCTCTTCACCGCTCAGACGCTCCCGTAATTCTTGTGCCGCTGTGGTAATCAGCCGGGGATGGTAAGGATCAACTTTCCAGAGGCGAATATCTTCATAACCGCGGGATGAAAGAAAGGACCGGAAATCCGATGCATCAGGCTCCGTATCTTCGGAGTGAACCAGAATAATTTTTTGCGGCCGGCACTGTTCGACTGCAAACAGGTTGGGTGCTTGTTGACCGCCGGTTAGGCAGATCAAAACGCTCATAATTTATTTTTTAGATTGTTGATCTCAGCTATATTCTAAAAGAAGAGGATGATAAATGTAGTCAGTATCGATTTTTCCAAAAACCGGGTCTCCGTTTTTCGTGAGCTATAGATACAATCACAACTTGCCAAAGCTCCTTTTCCTTATTCAGTTCGTAGATAATCGAAAACGGATATGATGGTAATTTTATCTTTCTCAAACCATCACCTAAAAACCCGCCCGACTCCGGATGTCTTTTAATGAAGTCGATTCCCTTTATAATTTCCTGCTCGAACTGTTCTGCTATTTCAAACTCTGCTTCACTGTACCATTCATACGAATCAATCCAATCCTGTAATGCTGCTTTTAAATATGTTATTCGAATGGCAGCCATCCGGCCTTGTTATTTTTTTTTCTTTTGATCAATCCAGTGTTTCGCTTCTTCCTCTGTAAAGGCTTCCATCTTACCCTCTTTATAGGCATTTAACCTGTTATGCGATTCCTCAAT
>SLJN01000216.1 GCA_007135115.1 Balneolales bacterium | reverse complement strand
CCTAAATATACATTTGAAGGCCAAACAAACAAAGTGGATACCTCATCCAAAATCGGGGTTTTTTAGGGAGCCGGGTTTTCAAGAAGAGATAGTAGCGATCTAAAAACTTATTGCGAAGGACTTTGGGTTAGTTGGAAATTTGAAGAAGCCGGACTGTGTAAAGTATTTTGATTATCGAAGATCATCAGATTATTTACGCCTGATCGAGCGATGCTATCAACTACAGATGCTGAGAAACCTGCTTCTGATGTATTCAGGTGTAGGACATCATTGTTATCAACCCAGGGTTCAATTTGCTCTTCCATAGCTGAAGCACTTTCAGCACCCTCATTTCCTGTAGTAAACCCGATGAGCTGGGGATAAAAGTTGGCAATACCGATAGATAAACTAAATATGATGGCTGCTGCTGAGGCCATCAGGGAGGTGTTATTAAATGACCCTAACGACAAAAAGGGTCTTTTGGAACTCTCAAAATGTTGATTGGCGGTTTCAACAACGGCCTCTGAAATATGTGGAGGCGGTTCTACTTCGGGTAGACCTTTTATTTTGCCCCATGTACGACTCAGGCATTCGATTTCAATGAGCAGATCCTCGTTTTCCTCCATCTCCTTGCGGATCATGTAGATTTCCGAAGGATCAAGCTCATTCATAACGTATTTTATGCAAAGTTCATCACCGCTGGGCGTATTTGGATTCTTTTCCATGTTCTTTATCAAACATTTTTCGGAGATTAATCAAAGCGTACCGCATCCGGCCGAGGGCCGTATTAATTGAAACGTTGGTCAACTCTGCGATTTCTTTGAAAGACATCTCATAGTAGTGACGCAGCATAACAACTTCGCGTTGTTCTTTGGGCAGCTCATTAATGTGCTTCATTAGGCTACCCATTGCCTCACCTTTTTCGATGGTCAACTGAGCATCCTCTAACTCTTCATCCGGTAGACGCTCGTAGAAGTCGTAATCCGGATCGTCATTAGAGTTAACGTCGACGAACCGCTTTTTCTTTCGCAAATAGTCGATAGTGGCATTATGAGCAATGCGCATTACCCAGGCGATCCATTTACCTTGTTCATTGTAGGTTTCATCCATCTTGGTGATAACCTTGGTAAAGGTCTCCTGGAAAATGTCATTAGCCACTTCCTGATTTCCTACCATACTGTAGATGTAGGAATAAATCTTCGACTGATGCCGATTAAGCAGTTCACGGAAGGCTTTTTCGCTGCCTTCTCGTCGATAGAGTCTGACCAGCTGCTGATCGTCCAGCTCTGAGAGTCTTGTATGTTTCTTTGTATTGCTCATGTTAACCTTTCTAACGCCAGGCTTTTTTTTGATATTGCCGTTTACCTGAGTCTTGTTACTAATTTTTAATTCTGAAGCGTATGCAGTCCAATGTTTCTGCGGGATTTAACTCCGATTTATTAGATAATAACCTTAAGAATTCGAAGATAACTAATGAAAGTTTTCCCGCTTTACACTCATACCCTGTTTCCAACTCTTTATCAATAAAACAAAAACAGAGCGATTTTCATTTCTATATTCTTCACAGAAGTCTTCCCGTCTTTGCAGGTTCCGCTAAAGGACCTCACCAATCAGGTGAGTCGGGCTTCGAAGATTTCTTAACCCGTGTACGGCATTTAGACGCCGATGTTCCATTAATTGTTCTTGGGTTGGGTTTGGGTGATCACGTCAACCAAATACTGTCCAAAATACGTGCCAATCTAATTATCCTTGAAAAAAATCCAGGCTTAGTAAAAGCTTCCCTATCCAGGTTCGACTGGTCGGATTTCCTGCGTAGCGAAGACCTTATCATTTCAGATCCGCTTCACTTTATTTTCAACAACTTCGTTTCCATCCGTCATGAAATGATATTTCATCCCTTTATTGGTAAGTGCTACTTTGATGTTGCTCAACTTCTTAAGGCTTCACAGCCTGTTAACAATGTAGACCTTTTAATGGATGGTAAACTACTGATAGACGACTGGTATCATACCTTGTTGGACCACAACCGCAATCCGTACATATACCCACCGAATTTCTATGACATTTCAAAGATCAGATCTGATTTTCAACATTATAATATACAAAAAATTTGGAGCATTAACAGGCTTTCAGGTTTGGAAAATTTAGCCGAAGAATTAAAGCTCTCCTATTCTATTTATGAGATTGACCCTGACTTATCCGACATACCGGAAGTAAAACAGAAACATAACTTTACCACGCTCTTTTCTTACAGAAAACCACAGGCAAAATGGTACCGGGATAAAGGATGGAATGCCACTTATCTCCCTCTTGCATCAAACCACAAGCGCTTTAGTGTCAGCGCCGATGATAACTATCGCTGCCGCATAAGCTTCGTTGGTGATAGCATTCTTGAAAATGCCAATAAAGTAAAAAAGCAAGTCATTGAACATTGCAATGAGGATCAAAAAAAACTTATTGAGTCATTTTGGCAGGATCAAGCCGCTAACCCGGAGCGATCAGTTCTGCCAGATTATCGTGACAAACTGGCATTTCATTTCTCAAGCTTGGTTATTTCAACTGATTTCGGGCAAATCAACCTGCTGAAAACGCTATCTGAATGGAGCGGGGCTTGTCACCGGGTACATTTAGTGAGATGTGCTTCAGAATTCGGAATTGACGTGTGGGGTGATCAAGCATGGCAGGTTATTGCCGGGAAAACCAAAGGTTTAAACTACAGAGGACGTGCATCTCATTTGAAAGAAGTCCCGATAATCTATGCATCAAGCTATATCAACCTTGATATAACACGCATCTACCAACCGGATGTAGCGACACTCAGGCTGTTTGATGTTTTTGCTGCCGGAAGTTTGGCAATCACAAATGTTGAAGACGAAAATGGCGAACTCTATCCGAATCCCCGCTTGATAACTTTCTCAAACTCAACGGGTATGATGCACCGTATCAATGAAATTCTGGAGTGGTCAAAGACGACCTATCGTAATTATATTCATGCCATGAAGAAACAGACTTTAGAGAATCATACCTTAGATCATCGCCTTCAGCGAATTCTGGAATGTGAAAAGCAGGTAACTGATACTTAAGCATGCTTTTAAAATGGCTTACCAAATTAAATCATTCTGATATATCAAAACGTCCTCACATTTCATGAAACGCAGCGATCTACCAAGAGAAATCCGCTATATAGGATGGACTAAAGAGGTTCCTACCATAAAGAAAATCTACCTGGTTATCGAGTTCTTCTTCCTGTTTTTGTTTGTACCTGCGTTGATTTTTTACGAGTGGATGCCTTTTTCAAAAATCGGGGTACTGCTCGGTTTTACGGTTTTTTGTGCGATCATTTTATGGTACGATAAGTCTTTTAATACCCGAAAGCTTTGGAATTTCAGAGGATTGCAAAAATCGTGGCGGGGAATTTTGCTTCGCTTTATTCCGGCTACTGTAATCCTTACGCTGATCATAACAATGCTCGAGCCCTATATGCTGTTCAACATGGTTCGGGAAGACTTTTACACAT
>SLJN01000166.1 GCA_007135115.1 Balneolales bacterium | reverse complement strand
CAAAGCAAAAGATACGGTTGTGACCGGGTTAAACGGGTTGGGGTAGTTGGTAAGCTCTATTTCTTCGGGCTGATCAGTGGAAGCATCAGCCAGTTTTGCCGGGGCTCCTTCAAGATACTCCATCGCCGCCAGCGCATCGAGCTTGCCGTTGCCGAATTCATTATTGGGTAGTGATCCGGTGAAACTGTCTTCACGTGCGGTTTCAGCAAATACCGAGCGGATATCGCTCACGGACAATGTGGGGTCCGCCTCCAGCATCAGTGCAACGGCGCCGGAAACGTGAGGTGCGGCCATGCTGGTTCCGTTATTTAAAATATAATCTCCACCGGGTCTGACCAAAGCTTCTTGTGGTGGGTCTACATCTCCGGATAGTGTAGAATAAATCAGGAATCCGGGTGCCGTTATATCTACCGCAGGATCATCTGTTCTCATAGGACCCTTTGAGCTGAAATACGCAAGTTCGCCCAATCTGGGATTTCGATCCTGTTGAGGGTTCAACGGGTTGGTGGGAACCGGCAAGGTTAAAGTGCAGTCTGGAGGTGCCCCAAATTCTTCACAAATTTCATCTTCTGGTGTAAAGAAATCACGGGCAATATGAGCACCAACGGAAAGCACATCACTTGCAGATGCGGGAATCGTTACGGTATTTTCGCTGGAACCGGTCAATTGTTCAACGCCACCGACTTGAAAATTTCGGGGATGGATGAAGCCTCCTGAGTTCACCCACATATCAAAACGGCCGCCTCTGATGGAGCTATTGACAACAACGACCCATTGGGTGTTATCTAATTCTTCACCGAATGGCGTGGTGAAGATTTCCGCTGAAAGCTGCGAGTCCCCGTTGATGTCGGCATTGATCACGGAGGCGTCTGCGAGCAGGTAACCCATGGTCTCGCCATCTTTGGTGATTTCAACTTCTTCATCCATATCATCACCGGGGCGCAGCCAGGGGGTTTGACCAATGACTTCAGCCTGATCGTCGTCGGTCTGAATGCCCACGATTTTCAATTCGGAAACGGTTCCGGTTTCATACCAGGCTTCCAGTTCAACAGATGATACGGGGGGTTGAGCTTCAGGCGTGACCACCACAGGCGCAATATAGCGGTTGCTCGGGGCTAAATCCCCGCCGGTATGAGCGGGATCAAAACCACTGTTGCCTGCTGACGATACGACGATTTGGCCATTATCGGTGTATTCATTCAGGATTTGCTCGGGGCCTGTGGTTCCGTCTCTGGGACCGGAAAAAGCACCAAGGCTCAGATTGACAACCGCCGGTTTACCCATTTCATCAGCCCGGTTAAAGATGTATCTGGTGGCATTTACGATATCTGCGAATGCAAAACTCCGCGATCCATCAGGATTTCTCGAAGCATTTACGGTTATGATGTCTGAGTCCGGAGCAACACCGGCCATATCTGAGTCAGCGCGACCTCCACCTGCTGCTGATCCGGCTACGTGTGTACCGTGGCCACCACCATTTTGTCCGTCAATTTGGGTTACACCATCCGGGTCATCGTCAATATCTTCAGCAGTCCACTCGATGCAATTTCCATCTTCGGAGTCGATGTCAAATTCGGAAGGACAATCACCGGATCTTTCGTCATCATCTTCTAACAGCTCAACCAGGTACTGAATTCGCGTTCCGTCGTCGGTATTAAAATCGGGATGGGTGAAATCAATACCGGAATCAACGATGCCTACTACGACATCTTCACCTCGATAAGGTGTGCTGAGTCCCCCGCCTCCGTCATGGACCAGATCTGCCCGGATATCCGGAATGGAGAGATCATGATCCGAGCGAAACTCCGGAGCGGATTCGATATAACGGACATCATCAAGCTCAGCAGCATCTGTGAGATATTGAAACGGGATGCTGCCGGTTACAAGAACACTATATTCAGAGTTCTTACGGAAACCAAGTTCACGAAGGTCGTTTATGACCGATGAATTATTAATGTGGATGATGACATCCATGGTTTCTGGGATTTCGGCATCAAAGCGCTCCATAGCATCTACACCTTCGGTTTCCCGGTGCAGAATTTCCAGTTTGCGCTGTTGAATACGAGCCCTCCCGTCAATCTTGTTGTGCCAGGGCTTGTGCTCAATTTCATCGGATTGATAATTGACTTCCAAACCCGACCAGTCGATGCCGTCCAGGGAGATGTCGGGTATATCAGAATATTTCTGGTCGGGAATATCGATGGGCTGTTGCCCAACTGCCGGGTTGGTAAGGGTTGCAAATGTAAGAAGAATAGCGACCGTAAAAGTACGAAGCATCATGACACAGGATTTAAGAGAGTGGTGATCAGATTTAAAAGTACAAAATTATATAGGTAACTACACAAGACTACTATAAATCTGATCACCCCTAAACAGTTTAATCGTTGACCCGTTCCCGAATTCCTTCTAACATCTCATCAAGGGAGTTCCGGTCATAAAAGTTTCCCTGCATCACCACGCCTGAAATGTGATCGTGAAAAGGAATCGATTCGAGCGGATTAACATCCAAAACCAGCAGATCCGCACGGAAACCTTGTTGAACCATTCCGGTTTCGGTTTCTTCACCCAGATATGTTCCTACGGATGATGTAGCTGTCTGCAAGGCTTCAAAAGGAGAAAGTCCGGCATTCACAAGACTTTCGAGTTCCCGGTGTCCGGAAAAGCCGGGGGGATTAAAGATTTGAGGAGCATCGGCACCAAGCATCAGTCCTGCGTTGTGTTCATGTAAGGCTGCCGTCAGCTCATTTCTGATTTCAATAAAACGCTCCGCCTGCTCCGGATCGTAATCTTCTCCTGCTCTGACATCCTCCACATACTCGGTCCAGTTCTGCACCATTTCTTCGGGCATATACTCCATGCCCGGCCAATCTTGCATGGTTTCTATGTCGTAATCGGGATGGAATACATTTTCGAGGAGCGTGTTGGTGGGAACATTCCAGGTACCGGCTTCAGCAGTTTTACGGGCGGCTTCATCAATTAAATCCTCATCGATATCGTGCGCGAGGTCGTAGCCAAAATAAATGATGGGCGGATCGTCGCGGTCGGCAGCATCACCGGCGAGGAATTCCATGTAGCGATCGAGGTGGTCTATGGTGCCCTGACCCGCTTCCAGACTGCGTTCCAGACCGACATCAAGAGAGATATGGCCGGAAAACTCGATGCCGAGTTCGTTGGCTTCATCGGCGATGGCTTCGAATTGATCGAGTTCCAGGCCGGGATGTAGTTTCAGCAGATCATAACCGGCCTCATATTGTTCCCGAACCATCTCTCGTGCTTGTTCCGGATCGTCTACAGAACCACCGCTAAAGGAAGGCCCGGAGGTGAAGATTCTCGGACTGGTAATATCCCCATCGGCCGCTTTTTCGCGCAGTTCAAGATGGCGTTCATGCCCGAGCATTCCCCGGATCGTCGTAATGCCCTGAGAAAGGTAGAGTTTTAAAGCATCTTCCATATAATCCCCGTTTTGTTCAGGCGAGGGAATATGGGCATGCATTTCCGCCAGTCCGGGCATGATGTAGTAATCACCTTCAATGATTTCGGCATCATCGGGCATGACGGCATCATCCGTCGGGCCGACCCAGGAAATCCTGCCTTCATCGATCATGACGGTATAGGCGGATTGTACTTCATTCTCTTCCATTGTGAGTACATTCACATCATAAAAAACCTTCGACGCTTCGGGTGCTAAGGGCTCACAAGAGCTTAGCATTACAGTCAGCGCTACGAACACAGGAAAAACCGAATATTTCATAATTCTGCTATCTGGATGGTGGTTTAACTATTGAGTGTTAACATAACTTATTGGACTCAGGTTACCTATCAACACACAATTACGCAAATAAAACCTGTACGGATTATTTGAAACTTATGTTATGAAAATCCGTAGCTGTGCTCCAATAGCTATCCTTAACTAATATATTTGACGAATGCCTTATCTGATTTTTACGATTACACTTTTCATCATGTGTTTATTTAAGACTGATGCCGCTCTGGCTCAAACCGGAACTATATCCGGGAAAGTGGTTGATGAGGAGAACGGTGAGCCGCTAACCGGTGCGCATGTGCTGATAAAAGATACCTACACCGGCACCAATACCAACCGGGACGGGATGTTTGAGCTTCAGCCTGACTCTTTTCCGGTGACGCTGATCATCAGATACGTTGGCTATGAATCCGGTGAAATTGAAGTCGATGAACCTGGTGACGACCTTGTGGTGGAGCTGGAGCCGGGAACCGTCGTGATGGATGAACTTGTCGTAACGGATGAATGTCCGGCTTTGCAGATCATGCAGCGGGTTATCGAGCGCAAAAAGCTGTGGCTGGAGGATCTTGAGTCTTGGAAAGCCGAAACCTATACCCGTCAAAATCTGAGCAATGATGAAGGTATCGTTTCCATCACCGAAAGTTACTCGACGGCATGGTGGCATCGGGATCAGGGCAGCCGTGAGGTGATCACCGATCAACAGCAGACCAACAATCTGCTGGATGAAGACAATTTTGCCGCATCGAGCTATCTCCCCAATTTTTATGATGATGAAATTGAAATTGCCGGGTTTGAAATGATCGGCGTTACCCATCCGGATGCGCTTGATTACTATGAATTTGAAATCATCGAGCAGCATGAGTTGGAAGATGACACCGTGTATGAAATCAAAGTGAAGCCCAAAAGTCGATTGCAACCGCTGTTTGATGGAGAGGTGTCGGTTCTGGGCAACGAATATGCCATGCTTGAAGTCCGCCTTGAACCGGGCGATGCCGTATTTTTTCCGCCGCCCGTGAAAAATATGGATATCCGCTATGAGCAGGCCTTTAACAATTACGGAGAGGATTTTTGGTTGCCGGTCGATATCCGCATGACAGGCACTTTTGATATTGATTTCCCCGGTTTTTCGATTCCACAAATCAACCTCCGGCAGGAAGCATCTATTTTGAATTATGGCATAAATGTGGATGTACCGGATTCGCTTTACCAGGATGATACCGGAATTCGAAGAGATACCACCGCTATTGCCGAAAGTCGGACCTTTCAGGATAGCGGTCACTATATCCCGCTTTCAGACGAAGAGTCGCGAGCGTACGAAGAAATCGACACGACCCATACCATAACGGATGCATTCGAGCCCAGCGGTTTTTTGACGCGGTTTATCGATACCTCTTCCGGTGATGGCGAGTTTACCATCGGGCCCTCATCCGGAGGAGGTTCATCGGAGAGTAATTTCTCCTTTGGTCCGGATGCTCGATTTAATCGGGTGGATGCCTTGTATCTCGGGATTAATCCTTCGATCAATCTTGATTCTGGTTTTCATGGTGAAGGGTTAATTGGATACAATTTTGGTCAGGATAACATCGCCTTCGGGGGTGAAATCGGATATCAACGAAACCGGTTCCATGCCGCTGTGGGCTATGAATCCAATACCTCAACCAGAACTACTTCGGATCATTACGGGCGCATATTAACCTCAGCCGGACCGCTTTTGGGTCTGGATGATTATTTTGATCATTACCAGCGTGATCGATTTCAATTTCGCATTGGGGGTGATTTCAGCAATTTTGATCCGGAAATAGTCTTGAATCTTGAAGAGCATGCCTCCCTGGACCGGACGACCAGCTATTCGTTTCCCGGAGGTTTCCAGCAGCGCATCAATCCAGCCATTGATGAGGGCCGATTGCATTCGGTTATGTTGAACGTTGAGGCCGGAAGCAATCCCGCTCCTTTCGGGGTGACCGGTAATACCGGTGCACAAATTTCATTAGAGCACAGCAATAACGATTTGTTAGGTTCTGGCTTTTCATTCACCCGAGTGGAAGCCAATCTCGACTTGAGAGTGGAGACGTTTCTGCAACGCAGATTTATGCCCAATACCCTTGATCTGCGGTTTCGGGGTTTTACTTCAACGGGGGATTTGCCGTATCAGCGATTCATGGCTATGGATGGAAGTATGACCGGTTTGGCTCCATTTGGGATATTCCGATCATCTACTAACCGGCAGGTAGAGGGTGAGCATGGGGCGGCACTTTTCTGGGAGCACAATTTTCGAACGGTGCCGTTTGAGCTTCTGGGTTTGCAGTCTTTGGCTGAAAACGGCATGGGCCTCATCTTAACCGGCGGTCACGGCCGCAGCTGGATTGGCGATGATACGTTAGACGAACTCCCCGGTCATCCTTTTTATGATGACCAATGGCGGCATGAAGTCGGCTTATCGGTCAATAATATCTTCCAGTCCATTCGCTTTGATGCCACTTACCGGATAGATGAGCCGGGGTTTTATTTCGGGGTAAGTTTGGCAAGAATATTTTGATCAATAGCTCATGTCTAACAATGTTATGATGGTGTTTTTCTGAATTTGATAAATGTTAGTTTTGAGCTGGATTGCATAGAATTAAAACATACCGTCGGGTCTGCAATTTATACTCAGTCTAAGAATTTAATTTGTTAACTTGGAGTTTTAGTTAGGAGATTCAATGAAGGCTTTTGCAAATTCAGTATTTTGCCTTGATCTCGGTCAAAAAGATAGTTTTGCAAAGACTTTTCTAAACTTAACTCGAGTATAACTATGAAAGACAGAGAACAACTATCCAGACGTGATTTTGTCCGTAAACTTTCGGTTTTCGGATTTGTTGGATTGGGTGCCGGATCCATTCTTAAAGCTTGCGGCAACGGAGAAGAAGCTGAAACCGACCCCGACGATCCCTGTAATGATCTCAGCGATCTCACCGATGATGAAATTCAAACCCGGGAAGCGTTTGAATATGTAGCGGAAACGCCCAACCCGGATGAAAGATGCGACAATTGCCAGTTCTGGCTACCGGATGAACACGGCGAGGAGTGCGGGGGTTGTGATTTATTTGCCGGTCCCGTACATCCGGCAGGCTGGTGCAATTCGTGGGTTGAAGAGAACGTATGATGCTTATCTAAGGCACATGTTTTTTAACGAATATGTGCCTTTATTTTTTGATATCAGGTTTGATACATTCGCACATCCACATCCTCATGCTCCGCTACATACCCCCGAAACATTCCCTCGGTATTAAACGGCATCTCTATATTGCCGAATCGATCAACAGCTATAAAACCACCAGTTCCCCCTATATTTTGAAGTGAGGCCATCGCTGCGGAGGCGGCGCTTTTCAAATTATGGCCGCCGTATTCCATCAAAGCAGAGACCCGGTGAGCGGTAACATCACGCAGAAAATATTCGCCTTCGCCGGTGCAACTAACGGCACAGTTGCGGTTATCGGCATAAACACCGGCTCCGATGATTGGGCTGTCACCTACGCGCCCGTGTTTTTTATTGGTGATGCCGCCGGTTGAGCTTCCCGAAGCCAGATTCCCGTTTTGATCCAGTGCTACGGCGCCTACGGTTCCGTATTTCTGGTCGTCGGAGGCGTGATCCATAAATTGGCGGTCTTCGGCGAGCGCTTGTTGGTACTGCTCCCAGCGGGTCTGATCAAACAGCCATTCTGAGGTGACAAACTCCAGGTTCTGCTGCCTCGCAAAAGCCTCAGCACCGGCACTGATCAGCATTACGTGAGTGGAATGATCCATCACCGCACGGGCCGCCGATACCGGATGTCGTAACTGTGTTACTCCGGCAACCGAACCGGCTTTCAGCGTCTCGCCTTCCATAACAGACGCATCCATTTCCTGCTTGCCGTCGTGGGTGAACACCGAACCTCGTCCGGCATTGAACAGGGGAGTATCTTCCATAATCCGAATGGCGAGTTCAACGGCATCAACAGAGGAGCCGCCCTGCTTAAGTAGGTGTTCGCCGGCTTGCAGACTTTCCCGAAGTGCAGCCAGATAGGCCTGCTCCTGTTCGGCATTGAATCGCCCGCGAGCTACATTTCCGCAGCCTCCGTGGATGGCAAGGGCATAGGTTGATGACATGTCAGTTCACAGGTTTATGGAAGTTGACCGCTGTTTTATTTGGAATATCAACAAGTTTAAAATTCGTAATCAACTCTTTTTCTTTGCGCCGGTTGATCATCTGAGTTAATTCCGGAACGCGGCCGGTAAACAGACATATAATGGACCGTGCCCGGGCATGATTCAGCGCATAGTTTAAAGCATCGTCTTCGCTTCTGATAACATGAACGTTCCCGCTGTTGGGGTTACTTCGGGCCCCTTCAAGAAGCAAGTTCATGATTTCATTGCTGTCCCGGCCACGAGCGTATTGCTTATCTTCCCAGACAATGACCTCATCAAAATATTCGGCTGCCAGCCAGGCGTATTTTTTCAGGTCTTCATCGCGCCGGTCGCCTGTACCGGCTATGGTGCATACTTTGTGACCGGAATCCAATTCGTTGACAAATTTACCGACAGCCTCCATGCTCGCAGGGTTATGTGCATAGTCGATCATCACGTGATAGTCTTCAATAGCGAAAATGTTAACCCGGCCCGGAGTCTGAGAGCTGGAGGGGGCGAATGTCTGCAGGCTCACCCGTAGCTCTTCCACTTTAACACCCTGAACAAAAGCGGCTGCCGTTGCAGCCAGCACATTTTGAATCTGGAATTCGGCACGTCCGTCGAAGGTGAGTGGGATGTTCAATACGTTCTCTACACGAATAATCCACCCGGCCTGGTTGATGGTGATAAAGCCATTTTCATAGATCGCTGCAGTACCCCCGCTGTTGCAATGTTCCAGAATACGCTCACTTTGCGGATTCAGACTGAATAAAACAACATGGGAGCTTAGCCCCTCCTTGATACCGTAAGCCTGATCATCGTCGGCATTAAGCACGGTATAGCCTTTCGGATAAACATTTTCGCCGACGACGGATTTCACCCTCGTCATCTGCTCAATCGAATGTATACCTTCGAGGCCGAGGTGATCATCGGTGATATTGGTGATTACACCGACATCTGCCCGATCGTAGCCCAATCCGGAGCGCAGGATTCCGCCGCGGGCGGTTTCCAGTACGGCAAAGTCTACGGTTGGATCCCGCAACACAAAACGGGCACTGTCTGGCCCGGAACAGTCACCTTTATAGAGCAGCCGGTTGTGAATGTAGATTCCGTCAGTGGTCGCATAACCCACCTTTTTACCATCGGTTTTCATGATATGGGCAATCAGCCGTGTGACGGTGGTTTTACCATTGGTACCGGTTACGGATATGATGGGGATGCGTCCGGTTTTCTGTTCGGGAAACAACATATCAACCACTGGTCTGCCCACATCTCTGGGCTGGCCTATCGTCGGCTCCAGGTGCATGCGGAACCCCGGTGCACCATTAACTTCCAGAACGGCACCGCCGATCTCGTTAAGAGGTTCGTTCAAATTTGTCGCTACCAGATCGATTCCGCAGATATCCAGATCAATGATTTTGGATATGCGTTCGGCTAAAAAGACATTCCAGGAGTGGACGGTATCGGTGACATCTTCTGAGGTGCCGCCTGTGCTGAGATTGGCGGTGTTTTTCAGATAGAGAATGCGATCTTCCGGAAGTACGGAATTCGTTTTCAGGTTTTGTTGATCAAGAATATGCCGCGTCATGTTATCCACCTTGATTTCCGTGAGCATGTTTTCATGACCGAATCCGCGCCGGGGATCTTTGTTGACTTCATCAATAAGCTGACGGATCGTTGATTTTCCGTCGCCGATTACGTGGGCGGGGGTGCGTTTGGCGGCGGCAACGAATTTGTTGTTGATCACGAGCATGCGGAAATCAAAGCCGGGAATAAATTTTTCAACCAGTATATATTCCGACCATTTTTTGGCATTTTTGAATGCATGTTCCGCATCCACAGCAGAATGAATATTAATGGTGGCCCCCTTTCCCTGATTGCTGTCGAGCGGTTTAATCACCACAGGGAATCCGGTTTTTTCTATAGCAGCCTGAAGTTCATCAATATGGTTTATGCAATATCCGAATGGTACGGGAATACCGCTGTTATGTAACAAATCTTTAGTCATTTGTTTGTCACTGGCGATTTCAAGGCCTATGCTGCTCGTTTTGCCGGTGACTGTTGCCTGGATACGCTGCTGATGTATGCCCCATCCGAGTTGTACCAGAGAGTAATCATTCAGGCGAATGAACGGGATATTTCGCTTCAGAGCTTCTTTTACAATGGCTCCGGTACTCGGCCCGAACCGGTCTTCTTCACGAATTGTCCGCAGATCGTTGATCGCTTTGTTGACATCATAAGATTGTCCGGCAATCATTGCTTCGACCAAATCAAATGCGGCCTGAGCTGCGTAAAAACCGGAACGCTCCTCCTCATAGTCAAATACCACAGTATAGATACCTTCCACACCATACCCGCGTGCCCGACCGAAACCGGATTGGATGCCGGCCAGTACCTGAAGTTCAATAGCAGTATGTTCAATAATATGAGCCATGTAGGTACCTTTATGGAGTCGTTCTATAAACCCGCCTTCATACCCCTTTGAACAGCGGTGCTCGTGCAGGGACGGTATCAGTGCAACCAGGCGATCTGTGAACCCGGGGATGGTGCTGGACGGTTTGTACTCCATTTCTTCAATATCAATGCGCATTAATATCAATTTATGGCGTCGGTTGGACCAATAATTGGGGCCTTTGAGGGCTCGCATTTCTAATATCTTCATATTTATGTAATCCGGTTAAGGTGGGACTAATTATCTTGGGCATTGTGCGTTATATCTGAACGGTCGGCTTTATAAAAGTAATCACTTAATTTTAATCGCATCTCTTAAATGAATGATCCCCGAGGCGTTCTTATCATAATAGGGGGTAGTGTGAACCTGCCTACAGAGGACTATAACGAAGATAATGGTGAAAATGCATTGCTGGAGAGTCCGGATATTTTAAATCGTTTTACCAAACATTTGATGGGTGAGACCAACCGGATTGAAATCATACCGGCTGCATCCGAAATACCTCAAAAAATCGGCGATGAATACATACAAGCGTTTCGCCAGCTTGGTTATGAGAATGTAGGTGTTTTGAATATCCGGGATCGTGCGGATACCCGGAATACCGAGTTTCTGGATCGCATACAAGAAGCCGAAGGGGTGCTGTTTACCGGAGGCAATCAGTTGAGATTAACTTCCATCCTCGGTGGAACCCAATTTAGCAGCATCCTTTTTGACCGGTACCGAAACGAGCCGCTGGTCATTGCCGGTACCAGTGCCGGAGCTATGGCGATGTCGGATACCATGATCTACGGCGGATCAAGTTATGAGGCATTATTAAAAGGAGAAGTGCATTTCAGTCCGGGGTTTGGGTTGTTGAACGGTATTATCATAGACACTCATTTTGTTAAGCGCGGACGAATTGGGAGGCTTTTTCAGGCCGTAGCTTCGAACCCCGCTTCACTTGGTATCGGCCTGGGTGAGGATACCGGATTGCTGATCAAAGACGGAGGAATAAAAGAGTCGATCGGATCGGGTTTGGTGATAATTGTGGACGGATATTCGATTCGCTATTCCAATTTTGCCCATATTGACCAGGGAAAACCCATCTCCATAGAAAATCTGTGCGTACACGTGATGGTACCGGGGGATAAATATATTTTGTCTGAGCGTAGATTCGTGCGGGCGGAAAGTTGATAACTCAGGTTTTTACAAAGCGTCTGTCAGTAAAGTTCGGCGTGCACTTTTCAAAAAAAAGCCGGTGATCTCACAAATCACCGGCCAGCGTCTCGCTTGATATCAATGCAGTTTATACTGTGTACTGTCGGCTTCTTTTGGTAGCGTGTAAAGCTCCTCACGGAACTTCTCCAGGGCATCACCTTTTTGAGCTTTATACAAATCGCTGTTTGTGGTTTTGTTGTTATTAAATGCCTTGGTCAAACCGCTGATCAGCTTCGCATCTACCGAAGCAAGGGTAGCCTCTTTCATAAAACCTGCCGGTTTAGTGATGCTGTTGTTGCGGTTGATTAGGCGCATTTGAACAGATTTAGTGCCGAAGTTATCGGGTAGAACCTTATAGTATAATTCCCCGATATAAGTCTGGTGGGATTTTTGAAACGAGTAATCACCCAGAACACCCGCTTTTTTGATTGAAGCCTGCCGGGCTCCTGAAAATCCAAATTGACCCGCGAATACTAAATCTGAAACGGATATCCGCTCCGAATTTACAGCCGAATGTTCCCACAGATAAACTTTTTCCACATTTATTGATTCCGCGGAGTTCAGACTCTCAAAACCACCGACGATCAATTCGAATTCGGATAATGTAGCGTGTATAAGGGTGCGATCCGTACCAAAAACCTTTTTGCCATTGACATGTGTGGCGTGAGCCAGGGTGTTTTCACTACCATAAAGGGCCTTGAACCGGGTTAGTTTCAATCCTGCTCCGAGGTTTTTTCCGCCGATGACACTTAAATCCCGGAAGTTCTGATTTTCCATCCCTGCCAGCAGGTAGGGCGTCACGGCTTTCAGAATGTTTCTTTTGTTGTCTTCCAGATGGTTAGGAAAATGACCGTTTAGATGGAAAAATTTATTGATGAATATCCCCCCAATCCGTTCCTGGTGGGTTTCAAAAAGATTCATCAATTTATCATTCACACGACCTTTCGTTACGCCAAAAACTTCAAAGAGTTCATCTTGTTTTTGGGCATCGGCAAGCTCGTTCTGATATGAGGCAATAATCTTATCCACGGCATCTGCCTCAACATCTGCTTTGGGGATCGTGGCTCGTTTGGCATTGATATCATCGGGATTGGTAATAAACTTTTTGTTGTTCTTCGTCCCGGTTACAATCAAACCGTGCCCGTTGAAGGCTTTTAACTCATCGATTAACTGTCGCGCGCGCTCCTCGTCGAGGTCGTACAGTATGGCAATGGTCGGGAAGTTGTCAATGATATCTTCACTGAAAGAGGGCAGATCAGCTTCAGATTTAATTATTGAGCTGGTTGGGGACTGAGATTGATTGTCACTGCTCTCTTTACTTTCAGGTTCGATATATTGCAAGTGTACTTCAGCAGTATTTTGCAAAAGCTCTTCCTTTTTGAGCTCTCCGTTTACCTGTTCTTCAGGTTTGCCATTTTTGTTATTTGAATTCTTCTCTTCCATAGTAATCGCTCCTTGGTTACCCTTGGTTTTGACCAGCATCTCTTTTTACGCGAACTGAACTCACTCTCAATAGTTCGTGAAATGAATAGGATGCATGATTATTAATGTGGTATCAATTAAATCAAATTAGTATAACTGGGGCATAGTCATATCAGCCAAAAAATTAGAGCCGTTTTTTAAATTTATATGTTAGAAAAAATCAGACACAT
>SLJN01000094.1 GCA_007135115.1 Balneolales bacterium | reverse complement strand
CCGCAAATCCGCTTTTTCCCTCGATCAGTTCATTGGCGGCTATCCAGTCGACATTTTTGCGAGTGAGTTTAGACCGGGCGTGTTCTTCTAAGTTATCGGTTTCCATTGCAAACCCGATAATAGTTTGATGTTCACTCCGGTGAGTACCACTCCATTCAAGTATATCGGGAGTGCGGTCTAATTTGATGGTATCTCCGCCCTTATCTTTTTTGATCTTCTGATCGGAGCGGTCTTTCGGCTTGAAATCAGAGACAGCGGAACTCATAGCCAGAACATCATGATCCGGAAAACAGGTTTGCACCAGTTGAAACAGGTCATCCGTAGAAGTGTAGCGTTTAACGTGGATACCGGGCGGAACCTGCAGGCTGACCGGGCCAAGCAACAGCGTAACTTCAGCCCCCATCCGTTGAGCCGCTTTAGCTACGGCAAGCCCCATTTTACCGGAGCTCGGGTTTGAAATAAACCGAACCGGATCAATAAACTCGCGTGTGGGGCCTGCACTTACCAGTACCTTTTTGCCTGAAAGGATTTCACTCCGCGTGATGATGCCGCTGGTATATTCCAAAATCTG
Source organism: Balneolales bacterium (assembly GCA_007135115.1). Lineage (GTDB taxonomy): Bacteria > Bacteroidota > Rhodothermia > Balneolales > Natronogracilivirgulaceae > SLJN01. Next base: position 2,933 of record SLJN01000094.1, on the reverse strand, counting down.
TTCCGGTTCCGGCAGGCGACCCTTGTTTTCCATTCCGCTGGCCAGATACCCCTCTTCCGGCTCAAGTATATGAAACCCGTCTTCACGGGCAATTTCCAGGTTTCGTTTGACGGCAGGGGAAAAAAACATCTCCCCATCCATGGTAGGGCAGAGTACAATCGGGCATCGGGCCGCTGAAACCATGGAAGTAAGCATATTGTCGGTAAGGCCGTGTACGATTTTGGCAAGCGTATTGGCCGTACACGGAGCGATCACAAAGATATCCGCCCATTCAGACCAGTGGATATGGCGGACCCACTCATCCGGATCGGCCTGATCGCTGAATACATTTATAGCTACCGGGTTGCGGCTCAGTGCGGCAAAGGTTTCTGAACCAACAAAGCGGGTGGCTGAAGCAGTCATCGTCACTCGTACTTCAGCACCCGCTTTTTGATACAAACGCAATAATTCGACTGCTTTATAAGCAGCTATACCACCGGTGACACCAAGCAGGATTTTTTTATCCGAAAGCATGGCCTATCAGCCATCCTGCTGATCGGGCTTGCGATAATAAATTTCATCATCAGCCATTTCCTGTATGGCTCGCTGAGTAGCATGAGTCATTACCTCATACTCCTTGGAGATCGCTTCCTGCTCTTCGTTGAACTGAAATTCCTCTTCTTCTTCAAATCCCTCAAAATACTTTAGCTTTTCATCGAGTTCCATTTTTTCACGGGCAGAAATCTGACGGGCCCGCTTCGACATGATTACGATTGCCTCGTAAAGATTGCCTGTGAAAGCTTTATAGTCTTCTACGTTCAGTGTTTTAACCGGCATAATATAAGTTTAGTGGTTGATCTGGGTATTTTGAAGAAACGGTATAAGTATTGATTTAATTTCATCATAAGCGCGATCCAGATGATCATTGACGATAACATGATCAAATTTATGAGCCAGGTTTAATTCTTTTTCAGCACGATTCAACCGATAGGCAATGCTATGTTCGGTTTCTGTGCCGCGGCTCGTTAGCCGGTCGCGCAGTACCTCCAATGAAGGTGGACGGATGAACAAACTGATGCAGCGATCTCCGAACTGTTGTTTAACATTCAGTGCTCCGTTGACCTCCACATCAAGCAGAGGAAAATAACCATCTTTTATCTGCTTTTCAATTACGGATCTGAGTGTGCCGTAACGGTAGCTGTTAAATACTTCTTCCCATTCCAGGAAATCACCTTCATCAATTTTTTTCTGAAATTCTTCATCTGAAAGAAAAAAATAATCGATGCCATCCCGCTCGTAGGACCGGGGTGGCCGGGTAGTTGCCGAGACCGAAAACCGTATCTGATCAAACTCAGAAACGAGCTTTCGGGCAAGGGTGGTTTTGCCGGCCCCGCTCGGGGCAACAATTACGATGAGCTTAGGGTCAGGCAATGTTCTGGACTTGTTCGCGAATGTTTTCAAGAATTTCCTTGATTTCCACAACATGATGGGAAATCCCGGCATGATTGGCTTTGGACCCGATAGTATTGACTTCCCGGTGTATTTCTTGTGTTAAGAAATTGAGCTTACGCCCGGAAGATTTAGACGCCTCTGTACTTTGCCGGAAAAAGTGTAAATGGGATTCCAGTCTTACCAGTTCTTCGCTTATATCCAATCGGTCAGATAGCATAGCAATTTCCTGTTCAAGACGGTCTTCTTCCACTTTCTCAGGATCATCGAGTAGTTGCTTAATGCGTTCCTGCAGCTTTTGCCTGGCTTCCGGTACGCGCTCTTCCGCCAGTTCCGCGATGTTATCACGATGTTCTGCTATCTGGTCGATGCGCTCCAGCAAATCTTTTTTAAGGCGTTCACCTTCTTTTACGCGCATTTCGGAAAGTTCGATGCAAGCTTTATCCAAAGCGGTTTCGGCGGCACTGACTAACCTTTCCATTTCCTCTTCAGAGATTTCACGGCTTGCAAATATCTCTTTGAACTGTAAAAGCTGATTTATACTAACAGGCTCATCCAATTGGGCTTCGTCGCGAAGTTCTTCGAGCAGATTTTTATAAGCCCGGGCAATGGGTTTGTTGAGCTGGATATTCACCAACTCTTCATCTTCAAGTTCCAACTCAATTGTGATATTCAGCTTACCCCGTTCAATGTGTTTCAGAACGGTTTCCTTGAGCCTGGTCTCATAGTTGTTGATTTGTTGTGGCAGCCGAAACGAAGTTTCGGTATAACGATAGTTTACGGATCTGACTTCTGCCAGTGCCCGAACACCATTACTGTTGTATTCGGCACGACCGAAGCCGGTCATTGATTCAAGCATGTATTTTGGGGATCAGATTAATAAGAGCAAAATTTTAAAATAGCCGGACAGTCTGTAATCATTGAATATTAGTCCGCAATAAGCAGAGCAATGGGATAACTTCCATTAGGGCAAAAAAGTAACCAGGTTATATATTTCGCTTCTCAACTTTGCGGTTAATGTACAACTTGTAGAGTTTCTTGATAGCTTGAATTTCGGAATAATTTGGTTCACGTCCGCTAAAAATAATTTTGGAATGCATCGAGTCGATGTAATCGACTTCGTGAGCGTAGATTGCAGAGTCGTGACGATCTTTATGCAAAACTTTTAACATATCTTGAACTTCCATAGCAAGTAAGTTTATATCAGCTAAATGGTTTTAAACCCAGACAGGATGTTTCTGTTTATAGATGCCGTTAAGATATTTTTTCCGGAGTGTATTGCCAAATATTGATCCTAATTAGTGCCTGGTAGCTCCTAATCCCACCTTCGTTGACACTGTTGAGAAGGTGACAGAAATCTACCAAAACCCTAAACGCCGGCCGAGAGGCTGTCTAAAAAGTAAACTTTTGAAATTGGCAACTTAAAAAATTTAACCGTCATCCCGGAAGGAAGCCGGAGGTACGACGGCTTGCTATCCGGGATCCAGGGTTATAGGCTAATATTT
>SLJN01000006.1 GCA_007135115.1 Balneolales bacterium | reverse complement strand
TTGTTTATCATTACTCATTTGATCACATCTGTTGTTGTTATTTACCGGCCTCCCATGTATTGACTTACCGGCGATCAAGCTATCGATCTGTTCCCTACCTTCTTGTTCGATTACAACATCACTGTAAATCTTATTCATTCATACTGTAAAAGCAAAACCCTCTTGAAGTTTTTCATTTTTGCATAAACAATCAATTAACCGGTAGAAAAATTTTGAATTGGGTATATTCGCCAGATTTGGTATCCAGCTCAACTTCTCCGTCATGAGCGCTGATAATATCATAGGCCATCGACAGTCCCAGCCCGGTTCCCTCCCCGGTAGGCTTGGTTGTAAAAAAGGGTTCAAACACCTTTTCCCGCTTATCCTCCGGAATGCCGGGACCGTTATCTTTTATCGTAATGTTAACCCCTTTTTTGTTACTTTCGGTTGTAACTTCCAATACCGGTTGTTTCGGACCATTTTCAGACTCACAATACTCCCAGGCAGCCTGTAACCCATTATTGATAATGTTCAACAGCGCACGGCTCATATCTTGTGGCACAACTTCAACCTGACCAGCGTTATCATCAAGGTTACGAACAATTTCTGCGTTGAACGAGCTGATGTTGGCACGCATACCATGATAGGCAAGGTCGGTGTATTCGGTAACCATTTTATTGACATCAACCTTCTCTGATTCACCGCCTTCTCCCCTGCTGTGCTGCAACATTCCTTTGACAATGCTATCTGCACGTTTTCCGTGCTCGCTGATGCGCTTTACGTTAGAATTCAGGTCCTGTATGATTTCGACAATGTAGTCGTAGTCATCATCTTCGAGCTTACTTTTAACTTTTTCAAACTCTTCCAACACCTCCTCGACCAACTCTCCGCTTAAATCAGAAAAATTATTCACAAAGTTGAGCGGATTTTTAATTTCGTGAGCGATACCCGCTGTTAGCTGACCGAGGGAAGCCATTTTCTCTCTTTGAATGAGCTTCTCCTGTGTACTGCGAAGTTCTTGTAACGTAGACTCAAGCTTCTGATTGGTTTCTATGAGGCTGTCCCGCTGAGTTTGAATTTCATCATAGGCCTGCTCAAGCTCTTCATTTTGCCGACTTAGCTCCTCGGTGCGTTGCTCGACCAATTCTTCAAGCTCATCCTTTTTTCTTCGGATGAGTTCCTGTTTTTCCTTCTCCTGCTTCAGGGTCTGCTGGTGTAGTTCGTATAAATCGACATTGGCCCTGATGAAGCTTCCAATGGATTGAATGGTGTGAATATCAACTTCATTAAGCGACGGATAAAACGGGGGAATTTCTTTCTGCCTGCCGGCTACCAGTAAATACGGGTGTTTTTGAATGGGTTCAATCAATACCGAAATGAAAAACTTAATCCCGAAAAGCTCGCGTAATTTTCCCGTAAGCGTCGACAGCTCAGTTGATTTATTCACCAATACCGGCTCTTTCAACTGCTGAATGTCATCTTTTTTTAGCTTTAGCTCCCGGCTCTGCTCCTCTTTCAATCCCGCCGCATTTACTACCGAAAGCTTAGAATCGTTGACGGCATACAGTCCGCAGAAATCCAGCTTCATGGAACTGCTGACTTTATCAAGAATATCGGCGACAAAATGTTCACCCTGCTTTTCACTGCCAACAATAGCTTGCAGTTCAACCATGAGCTTCAACGCTTCTTTGCGCTGCTTCAGCTCGTTTTGAGCTTTGGTCAGTTGAGCATCACTTTTAAGATTTTCTGCTGACAAACTATCTGTCTGCTTTTTATAATACTCAAGCGCCTTTTGCAGCTCCTCTACGGACTCCTCTGAACCGCTGTCCTTCCCTTTTTGTCTTTCGCTGTCACTCATACAATCACATTAATCATCAAAGACAAAAAAACACCTCATTCGAGTATAAAGTTTACTGCTCGCCAAACATTTATTCCGGTATACTAAATACACAGAGAACTCCGGTCCAGTCGAGTGGTTCAACGCGATCCCTGATGGAAGCAATTTCAACTCCGGTGTAAACTCCAAGTAGCGGGATCTCCATTTCATGAACCACCATCATTACGCGGGCGGCTTCTTCCTCGTCCATACCTGAGTAAGCCGCTGCCCGGCCGGCGCAATCGATATAGAAAGCAAACACCGGCTTTCGCGGTTTGACCTGTTCCATCAAATCCATCGACCGGGTGGTTACATATTCGAAATTGAGTGTACGCCGCATAAGCTGAACTTCAGTGCCCGGCTCCAGGTCGGGTTCAAACATCACCAAAGCCTTGTTTTTACGATCGGCTTTCAGGCAGAGCCGGTTGACATAATTTTCTTCTTTGAAATCATCGTATTTCCCGCCGCGGTTCATTCCGAGCGTGATGAAAAAGCTGTAATCCCGCCAGTTTTCCTCCATATCTTGATCCAACAGATCCGCGATTACCTCAAGCGCGGGTTTATCATCAATTTCGTAAATGACGGGACCTTCCGATTTGGTAATGGTGTGATAGGCGCCGCCCGGTACGCATCCGTGCATCACTTTGGTATGCATCTGAAGCGGTTTATGGAAAGAGAGTCCGAGTACGCTTTGCGAGGTAATTTCTCCATTCAGAATTTGCTTACCCGGCGTCCCCTTCATGTCACCGGACATACCAAACCCGGCGGTTTCAGCAGGCATTTTAAATGATTTGCGGATTCCTTCCAGCAGAGGTGTGGCCATGTTGAGCTGGAAAAAACCTTCATCGCGATTAACCGAATCGTACAGCAGGAGCAGGTTTTGAACATCCTCCGTATTCCAGCCGGCCATGGTGCTACCCAGTTTTTCACCGGTATCGATTTCACTTGTGCTCAAGCCGGTCGCGATACTTACATCAACCGAAAAATCCTCTCCACCAAAAACAACACAGCCCGCCTCAAATCCATCATACGACAACTCTTCGTTGGTGATGATGCCTACAGACTGACCTCCGTAAATCTGGCAATTCTCGCCAAGTACATCGCGGGCGCCATCGTAAAGTTGCTTTTCATCATGGCGATTGGTCGCAAAAAGCAGGGCCAGGCGTGGATTTTTAATCTGCCCGTTTTCAAGAGCGTCGGTAACAATCTGTGCCCCCGCTTTTGTTGAATCTGACTGCTCGCTGTACCCCGTACCGATGTTGATATCCATAGTTAACGTAGTTCTTTACGATTCGGAGCGATCAAAAAAGTGGCTAAATTTTTCGCGAAGGTATTTAGGTGCATATTCCTCTGGAGGAGCGCCGGGGGTGTAATAATACCTATCAAAATCAACCTCTTTATGTATAAATTTAGTTACCGCCTGATGCGCTGCTTCGTAACACTGTTCATGTAACCCGGCGCCTATCACCCAACCACCGGCAAAATACAAGTTATTTTCTCCCTGCATACTGAGAACCGTTTTATCTTTTTGATAATCCAAAACTTTAAAATCTACGACGTTATGCCGGAAGTTTTGTATCATCGGATTCCCTTTTTCATCTTTAAGTATAAATTTATCAGGAATCTCTTTATGAGGATTTAAAGACACGAAATACTCCGGGTTTTCAAAATGGTCAAAGCTCGGATTCTCTTTATCATTTTGATGCCTGTTACATACATAAGAAATGGTATAGGGTCTTTTTTTCTGTTTTTTATTATGGATGTATATGTTATAAGTTTTCCATGCAGCGCGATCCGGAGGCAGTACCGATGAATAGGTATGAGCAATAGCTGTACTATCATTGTATTTGTAGGCACCAAAGACCGATTTCATCTTCTCCGTTTTGCCGGTCTTAATGATTTTATCAGCCGTATCCGCGTGGCAGCAAATAAAAACAGCATCAAATTTATGATCTCCTTTGTTGGAAGAGATAATTGCATTATCAGGATTCGCCAGTACATCCAGGTGATCTACAGTTATAAGCTTAGCCCCGCAGTGTTCGTATAACTTTTGAATCCAACTACTCATGCCGTCTTTCAGATAAACTCTGTAAGGTTTCTTTTCATGGCCGAAACCTTCCTGTAGTCCGTAATAATCCATTACAGCTTTGATCGGCATATCCTTGGGATGGGTCCCATTAACAAAGTACATCCCGTTTATTCGTGGATATAAATTTTGTTCCCTAAACTCTTCTGAATAATTGTGTTCATTCAGATAATCTTCTACCGTTTTATTGTGGGATTTATGGTTTGTTAAGACATATTCAGGTGCATGCCTCTGGAATCTTTGATAATCTTTCGAAACAATCTCAGACATTGTATTTGACCCATCTTCATTTATATAGTAACTGATGGATCCGTCCTCATTGCTAAACGATGTTGAGTTTTCGAGTTTGAGTAATTCAACTCCCTTCTTAAAACCAAACTTATTGAGAAGGTCGTAAATGTTTCTGTACTGGGTAAGATTGAAGTCATTAACACCCATATCTGCCCATCTGTGGGCCTCTTTGTGAGACACATAAGATTGACCGACCCTAAAGTTTCGTGTATCGACATTTCCGCCTATGCGATCAGTCTTATCATAAATATATACGGCAGCATTATCCGCTTGCTGCTTCAACTTGTAGGCTACGAGTAGGCCTGAGACTCCTGCTCCAACTATGGCAATGTTCATTATACCACTCCTATCGTTCTTTAATTAAGACCAAACCGAAAGGGTTATTCATCACAGCAGAATATCCCCCGAATCAAGCAATCACATTGTACAATCGTACCGGATTGGCTTTGTTTTTTAACTCCACTTCTCCGATTTCCTCACACTGAAATGATTTATTTCGGAGCTGGTAAATATCTTCACTGATGGCAATCTGTCCGGCACTGGCAGCTGACTGAAATCGCTGAGCTGTGTTTACGATATCTCCGATCACCGTATAATCGAGTCTCTTGAGTGATTCCGATCCGATATTCCCCGAAATCATCTCTCCGGAATTGATTCCAATTGATATTTCGGGTTTGTATCCGTCTAACTCCTGTTCGGTTATATCGTTAAAACGCTCACGAGTAGCCAGGGAGGCTTCCATGGCATCATCGAGATGATTTTTTCCCCGGAAAACCGACATTACACAGTCTCCCATGAATTTATCGATCTGCCCGTTGTGCTTTTCAATCTCCTGTACCATGATGTCAAAATATTTATTCAGGATATTCACAACGGTGTCAGGAGGATACTTTTCGCTGATTGAAGTATATCCGACGATATCAAAAAAAGCGACCGTTGCCTCAACCGATTCGTTGGCAAGCACATTCTGCTCGTACTGATTGCTGCTCATAAACCGGATCACATCCTGATCCACATACATCTTCAGAATGTCGTTTTCCTCAACCGCTTTTATCGTCTCCTTTTGCTGAAGCACGAAGTTGAAGGTCTTCTCAATGGTCTGCTGAAGATCGTCAAAATTGATGGGCTTGGTCACAAAATCAAATGCACCACGGTTCATGGCAACCCTGATATTTTCCATATCACCATAGGCCGAAACGATGATGGTTTTCATAACCGGACTGATTTCGGAGAGATGCTCCAGCAGCGTCAGCCCGTCCATTTTGGGCATATTGATATCTGTCAATACAATATCGATATCATCTCTGCCTTGAAGTTTATCAAGGGCATCCTGACCGTTTTCAGCGAATTCAAATTCAAGTTTACCTTCACGGATCAGTCGGCGGTATTTCTGGCGGATTAAAACTTCAAGATCCGGCTCATCATCCACAGCCATGAGCTTTAGCTTTTCAGGTAAATTCATCTAAATGAAAGGGTATGTTTACAGTGCAACTTATTAAGGACGATCACTTTGGGGATAATAAAGAATATGATCAGAGAAATAAATCAATTCTGAATTATTAGATATTGCTGATCAAATTCCCTAACCATATCAATTTTCTACCGGTACGCTCCAGCCTCCCGAAGGTTTGAAATATGGTCGGGTACTAATGTAACAGATTATCTATCTTTTGCAAACCATGGTCTTACCCAATTATGATAATAACCTGAATTTTTCACATATTAATAATGCTTTGCAAAAACCTGATTATAAATTTGAGGACTGTTTTTTGAATCAACCCATTAACACACATATGATCTATAAGTCACTACCCCATTTGTTAATTGCTGTTTTTATCGTCGGATTCATGTCACATCCGACCACGGCTCAGGTTAATACCGATGTAGACACTTCTGCCATTGATGATTTGTTTTCTCAATGGGATGAAGAGGGTTCACCCGGATGCGCTGTGGGTATTTATCATGAAGATGAAATCATTTACGAAAACGGATATGGTGAGGCCAACCTGGATTACGGCATCCCCAACAAACCGGGAACGGTATTCTATATTGGCTCGGTTTCCAAGCACTTCGCCGCCGCAGCTATCGCTATCCTGGCTGACAAGGAAAAAATTGATCTGGATGAAGACATCAACGAATACATTGAAGAGATGCCCGAATACGATGAAACCATCCGGATCAAAGATCTGGTCTATCACACCAGCGGAATCTACGATCTGTATTCCCTGCTGAGTCTTGCCGGTATCAATGTTGAAAACGTGCTGTCCTTGCAGGATAAAGTAGATTTAATCAGCAGCCAAAGTACGCTCAACTTTGAACCGGGATCGGACTACATGTACTCCAACAGCGGTTATACGCTGATGAATAAGGTCATCAAAGAAGCCAGCGGGAAAACGCTTCCGGAATTCACCGATGCTTACATTTTTGAACCGCTCGGCATGGAGGACACGCATTTTCATGATGATCGAACCAAAATCGTTCCCCGCAGAGCCCTTAGCTATCAGCCGGATGGCGACGGCTTCAGCCTCAGCTACATCAACAATTTTGAAGGAGTTGGACCCGGCGGACTTTACACCACTATCGAAGATATGTTGAAGTGGGATTCCAATTTTTATGATAACCAGATTGAGGAATCTCCTAACTTTTACGACATCATGCATACTCCCGGAGTTTTGTCCGACGGAGACACGCTTGACTACGCTTTTGCACTGAATCTCGATGAGCACAAAGGGCAAAAGCGGTACGGACACGGCGGCTCCTTTATGGGATTCCGGGCGGATTACCGCAGGTTTCCGGAGCACCATTTTTCAACGGCCGTATTCTGTAACCTCGGCAACATCAACCCCGGTAATATCACCGAGCAAATTGCTGATATCTATCTGGTAGAAGCTTTCGAAGAATATCTCGAAGAGTTTGCCGGTACCTACCATAACAGCGATATGGAAGTTGACTATGAAGTCAAAGTGAAAGAAGGAAATCTCTATCTGGATAGGGATGCGAGCCCTTCCGGCGAAATGAGCTACAGCGACACTGACGAATACAATATCGGAGGATGGAGCTTTGAATTTACCCGCGATGATAACGGGGAGATCGACGGCTTCAAGGCAAGCTCCGCACGTGCGCAAGATCTAATTTTTGAGCGGAGGTAGTTGGTGGCAGCCCGAACATCTGCAATCTGAAATCACAAATCGTCAATCTGCTATCTCTTGCACTATTGAAATGATTACTATGAGCGCCAAAAGTTGCTCAATTTCCAGCTTATTCAGATAGATATCAGATTGATGATTGCATAAAGCAGATTGCAGATGTTCCGTTTGCAAAACCATTTATAATTGATCTTATATCCGGTATCAAACCAAAGTATTCAAACCGGATGGCTCAAACGGATACAAACCTCCCTGGCTTATGATGATGCAACATGTGTTGTAACCGACTTCTCCCCCTGCTGATGCGAGACTTCACCGTCCCCATTGGCAGCCCGGTAATATTTGATATCTCTTCGTAACTGAGTTCATAAATTTCTCTCATTAAAATAACCTGTCGATAATCCCGCGGCAGTAATTCAATGGCTTGCTCAACACGGCCTTTGAGCATATTCAAATCGGTAAACTCATCGGGTTGGGTTTTGGAATCGAATAACTCAGGCAGTTCCCGGTCTTTATCCTCTTTGGAGTTAATGGAAATGACAACCACTTTAGAATGCTTGCGATGATGGGATTTTGTTAAATTTAACGCTATGGTATAAAGCCAGGTAGAAAACTTTGCAATTCGCCGGTAAGCTTTTCGACATCGATAAACTCTCAAAAACGTTTCCTGGGCAAGGTCTTCTGCATCCTGATAATTACGGGTGTATCGAAATATAAACTTGCACAAACGCAGCTGATACCGATCAACAAGTAGTTCAAAAGATTCGGTGTGGTCACGTTGAACTCTCTCCATCAACTCTTCATCGCTTATCATACTCTCTCCTATTTCGATTGTAAATTCAACAGCGGTTTTGCAATACCATTTTATTAGGGGCTCTCCTAAATAACTCTAAAAAAATGGTATAAGCTAAATTTATCAGTGGTGGACATTGGGTAAACCTGCCGGATCACAAGTCACTTGAAGACTATACTTCAGGAGATGATCCTCTTTAGAGTCATCATCCAGATAGCTTCGGGACCCATGGTGCTGAATCCTTTAATTGACCTGTCAGCATCAAGCAGTGCCTCAAAAACAAGCTGAATTTTTGCAAGTGGAAACACTCTTAATGCCGGTTTCAGATTTCTGTAAAAATAGGGGTTCATACCGATTTTTTTAGGCACCTCTTTGTCACTGACTCCTTTTTGTAATTCCCGGTGCATTTGCCAAAGATTGGTAAAGTACAGGGTTAAATATCCCAGAGATTTAAGTACTTCACCGGTAGCATTATCGGCTTGATTAATCAACTGCTCACCGGTTGCAAGGACTTTGTTTCGATCTCCGGCCGTCAATGCATCGGATAGCTCAAAGATATCGACTTCTCTGGTTATTCCGACAACGTTTTTTACATCATCCGGTTTGATTTCAGATTCCCGGGTGTACGTACATAGTTTCTCAATCTCTGCGACAAGTGTAAGTAAGTTATTGCCAATGTGAAAAGCAAGCATCTGAGAAGCTTTGGGATCAAAATTTTTCTGGCGGGTTTGCCGTGCCCACTCTTCGATCCACTCAGGAAGCTGGTCTTCCTTTACCGGCTCAAACTTACAAATTCTTCCATAGCCGGTGTCTTTTAGCGCTTTCCCCAACTTGGTTTTCATGTCGGGGCCTTTTTCGTCAATAATGACCAGCACGGTGGTGGGGTTGGGTTGCTGAATATAGGCGACCAAATCATCTCGGTTGGACTCGCTCTTGTCTCTGGAAGGATCAAAAAACTGATGAAAGTCGCGAATGACGACCATCCGGCGCTCCGCCATCATCGGAAAGCTGCGGGCAGCGGATATCGCCTGACTCAACGTCGACTCTTGGGCATAGATCACATCCAGGTTGAAGTCCCTCGACTCTTCAGGAATAGTATTGATAAACGCATCCTGAAGCTGATCCGGGAAAAAAGAGTCCGTTCCGTGAATAAAATAAACCGGCTTGAGATCCCCTTTTTTGATTTCACCAAGGACCTCTTTGTAAAGTTTTATGCTATCCACTCCTTTTGCCATAGCCTGAATTATTTTGGGTGCCTAATCCTATGGATACAATCGCCCCATCATGCGAGGGAACGGAATAGCCTCACGCACGTGGCGGATGCCGCAAATCCAGCAGACCGCACGTTCAAGGCCAAGACCAAAACCGGAATGCGGAACGGACCCGAATTTTCTGAGATCCAAATACCAGCGAAAAGCCTCTTCCGGAAGATCGTGCTCCTTTATACGTTTGCGAAGTAACTCAAGATCATCTTCACGCTGACCTCCGCCGACTATCTCGCCATAGCCCTCCGGTGCGAGGACATCCACCCCAAGAGCGACTTTGTCATCCTCCGGATCACGTTTCATATAAAAGGCTTTAACCTCGGCCGGATACCCGTACACCATTATCGGACGATCATAGTGCATAGTGAGGATGGTTTCATCGCTTCCGCCGAAATCTTCTCCCCACTTGATACTCATCGCTTTTTCGCGCCAGAGAGGGATGTTGCGCAAATCCTCTTCAACATCGTCGGTACGCATGCTGATTTCCCGGATTCGTTTGTCAATCTGTACCTTCCTGCCTTTTTTGGCCTGACCGTATTCTTTATCGAGTTCCTCTTTTTCCTTCTTCAAATTCTCCAGCTCCTGCTTTCGGGAGGTTTCCATTTCATTGAGCATGTTCTTGGTTTTATCCGAATTCAACAACTCGATGGCTTCGGTATAGGTCATCCTCGGAAAGGGAGCGGTTACCTTTTTCAGCACGTCTTTATCCCGTTCAAGAGTATCGAGTTCCTCGCTACAATTTTGCAGAACCCGGTCAACGACATAGGCTAACATCTCCTCGGCCAGCTCCATATTCATAATCAAATCATAAAAAGCCATCTCGGGTTCGATCATCCAGAATTCGGTCAGATGCCGGCGGGTTTTGCTTTTTTCCGCCCGGAATGTGGGTCCGAATGTATAAATCTTGCCATGAGCCATCGCCATAGCCTCTCCATAAAGCTGACCGGATTGGGTGAGGTAGGCGGTGTCATCAAAATATTCGGTACTAAACAGCGTCGTAGTCCCCTCTACGGCATTTCCCGTGAATACCGGCGCATCCATTTGGATGAATCCTTTATTCTGAAAAAACTCGTGCAGGCTGAATATAATTTGATTCCGCACCCGCATAATGGCCCATTGACGGCGGCTTCGCAGCCATAGGTGACGGTTTTCCATCAGAAATTCAACGCCATGCTCTTTTGGTGTGATGGGATAGCCATCGGCAATCTGAACGATCTTAATATCAGTTACATGCAACTCATACCCGCCAACACTGCGCTCATCTGCAGTAATTTTACCGGTTACCTTCACCGAGCTCTCCTGCGTCAGCGACTCAGCTGCTTCCCAAACCTGCTCGCTGACATCATCTTTGTTGACGATACACTGACACAGACCGGTACCGTCACGGATCACCAGAAAAAACAGTTTTTTGCTCGACCGGGTGTTATAGACCCATCCTTTTAATTCCACTTCCTGATCGACATGATGCGCTAACTCGTTGATATAAACCATGAAATAATTTCAGCTCTTATGGATAATTTCTGATTACTGTGTGTGCCGGTAACATCAGGTTACCCTGATACAATTTCGCCTCAAAGTTACGGTAGAAATTGTTGGGGTCAAGTAAAAAAATACGGACAGGATCAAAATTGGTGAAGCTGTGTAATCAGACTAACAAGAAGAGCTGATTGCACAGAACTTCAACAAATCATTCTTCAGAGAAATAATCAGAATCGACTTTATTTACTTCATAGACAGCATCGGTGCTAACTCCTAAACCATAATCGATCATTAGTTGAACTAAGGTATTGCCATCAATTAACACGACTTTAGGATCAATTTGCTCGGAATAGGTCATGGCCTCATTTGAGAAGTGACTTGTCGTAATAAAGACTCCTTTTTTCGCTCTTTTACCATGCAAGGCCCCAACAAATTTTTGAATTTCGGGCCGTCCTACAGAACCTTCCCAGCGTTTAGCTTGCAGATAAATGGCATCCAGTCCCAAACGATCTTCTTTGATAATGCCATCAATGCCTTCATCATCTGTTCTCCTTGTAGCTTTACCGGCTTCCTTAAAAGATCCGCCATAACCCATTTTAACAAGCAAATGAACCACAAGCCTTTCGAAAAAGTCAGGAGAGTTACTTTTAATCTGATGAAGTAGTTCATTAGCTACTTCATCACGTAACTGTTGGTAAGCATCTTCGAGTGATTCTTCCGGAGTAGAGGAAGCCTCTCTTTCTTCTGAACTGGTGACTTTTTCAGTTCTGTTCTTCTTACCTGCTTCACGAAACTCAATAAACTCGTCAAACCTGCCTAAATAGTTTATATCGATCCGATCTGGTTTTTCAGCAAGTACACGCTTGCCCCTATCAGAAATGTTAAACCTTCCGCGTTTGGGGGCCTCTAAGAGACCGGCGTGAGTTAAATAATGTTTTGCCCAGGATACGCGGTTCGAAAATTTTGTTTGTCTACCGCTGGGAAGCAGTTCTTTAAGTTCCTCATCTGTCAAACCGAAATAATCCGCAAGTCCTTCTCTTGCTTGTTGCATAGAATACTCCCTGCCATCTGATGCAAAATGGAGTAATGGAAGCATAATAGATTGAAAATCAGGTACAGCCATGAATTAAAGGTATAGTATTGCAGTATATGTCATCCGTCGATTAGCTATAAGATAATAATCCAGAAATGGCAAAGAAGCCAGATTAGTAAACTCTCATGCTGCTTCTACTCACTTTTTGTACGTTTAGCTCCCTCTTTCTTTTATTTGAACAGATCATCCGAATCCAGGGATTGACAAGAGTCCAAACTTGAATCTTTGATTTTGAAATCCATATCTAAAACCTGCTCAAGTTTAGCAATTGTCTTAAGGTTCAACATGCGGTTGCCCCGAAACAACTGAGTCAAATAACTTGGAGTGGTCCCCATTTTATCGGCAAGTTCTTTTCGGTTTAATCCAAGGGATTCCATTTTCTTTTGGGCTTCACTCAAAAAAATATATGAAATCATTTGAGCCCTGTCTTCATCGGCTTCATCGGTACTTTTTTCAAATAATTGCTGAAATGACCGCCTTATATCTCTACTATCCTTCAATTTTCGTGTACTCATAATCAGCAACCTTATGGATTATGTTTTTTTCCATGTGAGTCAGTTTTTGTGACTTTTTTCTAAGATGCATTACCGCGCATACCACTACTAAAATTCCAAACTCTGAAGAAACTTCCTTGCAATAAACTCTGGCATTTTCCTGGCCTTTAAAAAATTTCATTGCTGTTTCACCACGGCTTTTCCCGTCGATTTCTTCAGAGTCGTAGAGTTCGGTATTTCTATGGCCTTCAAGAATGAGTTGGCAAATGTGGTTAAACTTTTTCTTGTACCGGTCATCTTGCTGGAAAAAGTTTAAGAGTTCATCTGCACTCTCTTGATCTACCGCAATAGATCGTTTACCATCTTTAGATTTCAAAATTATAACGGCTGACCGCTCCACAAATTAAGCAATAGCTAAATTATAACAAATTGATTTTTCATTAATCGACCACAATTCTTCTTTTTCATTAAAAGCATTTGAGCAAATCATCAAACCCTCAAAAAATATCCACCTGCTCAAGCACCTTCTTTATCGACATCTTTATGTCCCGAAAAATCGACTTCACTTTGCCTGGCTTCGAGTTTCCAGTAACCCTTCTCTCTGATGAACTATTTTCATCCATTTCTTGATTCTGTTCCCTCTTTACCTTGTTGCTTTATAATCTTTATCTTGATCAGCCATATTTCCATGAATTTATTAATACCACATATTATACAAATTTCTTATGAGTTAAATCAGATTAAAAATATTCGTGGACATTAAATGCTCAGCACGACAGATTCAAACAAACACACCTATCCGTGATTAACCCGTGCAAATCAGCGGTTTAAAAATTCCCCATAAACTAC
>SLJN01000347.1 GCA_007135115.1 Balneolales bacterium | reverse complement strand
GGTTACATCTGAGTCGCAATATTTTTACACGGCTGGAACTGAAGCGTCAGTCTCTGTATGTAACCGGCCTGTCTGTAGTTCTGGGGACGTGGATCACCGTTCAGATTTACCTGCTTGGATGGGGACATTATATGCAAACACTATCGGTTATTCATGCGGTGTTGCTACTTGGCTGCGGACTGATGATGTATTACCTTGAGCCGTCTTCTGAAAAGCAGTGATCGTTGCTGCTTAAGAATCCATAATCAATCATGATTTAGGTGTTGTGTTTACGAATTCTCCTGATTTAAACCCGGCTCCGGTCACTGGTATCTCGGATGCCATCATACAAAAAACACTCGATTCCAAGACCAAACCACCGGGTTCTCTCGGTGAATTAGAACAGCTTGCTTTTAGATTAGCCCGGATTAAGGGTACCCATCAGCCTGTTGTTGATGCCCCCGGGGTAATCATTTTTGCCGCAGATCACGGCGTCACAAAAAATCAGCAGGTGAGCGCATTTCCCAGGGAGGTAACCGGTCAAATGGTTATGAATATTCTTAGCGGAGGGGCCGCCTGCAGCGTACTTGCCCGGCAGTATCAGGCTAATCTGATGGTGGTTAACGCCGGCGTTGACGCGGATCTAACGGATCATCCGCACCTGCTACACCGATCTTTTGGCAGAGGTACGGCGGATATGTCGGTACAGCCCGCCATTTTGCCGGAGCAGTTGACTCATTTACTTGAAGCCGGCTCAGATGCATTGGATGAATTTCAAAACCATCACCCCCTCGATTTGTTTATTCCCGGAGAGATGGGGATCGGAAACACCTCCTCAGCAGCATTGCTGACTCATTTTCTATGTGATATTCCTCTGCATGAACTTACCGGTAACGGCACCGGTGTTTTTGGTGAGCAGCTGTCCCGAAAACTCCTGATACTCGAAAAAGTGGCTGATCTTCACAGAGATAAGCCGATTCAGGATAGGGTGGCGGCTGTTGGCGGTTTTGAAATCATCATGATGGCCGGAGCGATGCTAAGATCAGCTTCCTTGAAAATTCCATTCGTCGTGGATGGATTTATCTGTACGGCTGCGCTACTGGTTGCCCGTTTGCAATGTCCTTACATTACTGACTACGCGATATTTGCACATAAATCCGGTGAGCAGGGACATCAGCTACAGTTGGAGTTTCTTGACGAAAAACCTCTGCTGGATATGAACATGCGATTAGGTGAAGCCAGCGGTGCATTGACGGCGCTTCCGATTATTATATCAGCCGGGAAAATCTTAACCGAAATGGCGGAGTTTGAATCCGCAGGAGTAACAAATTCAGCTGATGACGCGTGAAATTCATGTTTTTTTTACCGCATTGATGTTTTACACACGGATTCCGTGTCCATCCTGGGTGGATCACAGTGAAAGCCTGCTGAACAGCTCGAGCCGGTATTTTCCATTTATCGGGCTCATTGTAGGTGGTATGGGAGCTGTTGTTTTCGGGTTGTCTTATCTGGTTTTCCCGCTCAATATTTCCATTTTATTAAGTATGGCGGCGACGATTTGGATCACCGGAGCATTTCATGAAGACGGCTTTGGTGATTTGTGTGACGGACTCGGAGGAGGGTGGACCGTTGAACAGCGATTGGATATCATGAAGGATTCCCGGATGGGGGCGTTCGGTGTTATCGGAATGGGGTTTATTTTGGTGATTAAATTCGCCGCGCTCTCCGAACTCGAGCCGTACTTAATCCTGATCGCACTCCCGGTGGCGCACACCGTAAGTCGCATGGCGCCTGTGGTGATGATGACCACCTTATCCTACGTTCAGCTTGATCAACTTTCAAAAGTTAAACCTTTGGCAACACAGGTCGGGTTGAAATCCCTCATTTTTGCTTCGCTTACGGCAATCATACCAATGATATTTTTGGAATTAGGTCAAATAATCTATGTTGCAGGAGCCTTTGTTGCGGCGTTGCTCATAATGATGTACTTTCTCAAAACCCGGCTCGGAGGTTATACCGGTGATGGACTGGGTGCCACGCAACAACTTACCGAAGTTTTTATCTATTTGGCCTTATGTCTGCCGATTTTAGCTGTTATTTAGTTCGCCACACGAAAGTAGGAGTGCCACCGGATCTTTGCTACGGTCAGACGGATGTCCCGCTCGCCGATTCGTTTAATCAGGAAAAAAAGGGAGTGCGAATGGGTATTTCCGGCACTCCGGATGTTGTACTTAGTTCGCCGCTGAGCAGATGTGCAAAACTGTCGTCGTATCTTGCCGAAGGTCAGAAAGTTAGATATGACGATCGGTTGATGGAACTGAGTTTCGGCGATTGGGAGGGTAGGCGCTGGAATGAGCTGGATTCAAAGGAAACCGGCACATGGATGCAGGATTTCGTGAATAACAAACCTCCGGGCGGCGAAAGTTTTCTGGATCTGGCCGCCCGCATCCAAAGTTTCTGGGATGATCTGCTCAAACTAAACCGGGATGCTTTGATTGTCACACATCAGGGGGTGATTAAAGCGCTGCTTGCTCATCTGACCGGAGCTGATCTTGAGTATGCCATCCGTTTCAAAATCAGTTATGGCGGTATTACGCATATCACGGTGAGCGGGGAAATGATTGGGATTGATTATATCAATCGAGTGTGATGAGATTAAAAGTAAGATAAAGAGTACAAAAAAGGGGAGATAGTGGCTAAATCTTTCTTTTACTTTTAATCATACTCTTAATCATCAATGCTCGATTACATCCACGCCACTGTAATACTGGTTAAGTCGGTTTAGCATCCGGCGTGCATCGCTGGTTGTGCTGAAGGTTCCTACGTGCAGACTGTAGCCGAATTTTTCCGGAGTTGCGAGAACTTCGAGGTCCTCATCGCTTTCAATATCGGCAATTATTCTCTGGGCAACTTCTCGCTGGCGTTTTACTTCGTTGAGATTGCGGGCGTAGCCTACGGAAAGGGTTACCCCACTTAATGATGGTTGTATGTTCAGTAGCTGGTATTCCTCTGGGATGTCCGGATCTTCTTCAGGTTCTTCCTCCTCATCCTCCTCCGGATCGGGGTCGGGGACCCAGGATGTCACAGGGTCATCAAAAGAGCGTTGAGGCGTTTCTCTGGGAGGATCAAACAAATTCACCCGAATACCAGCCCGTCCGGTTGCAATTTGATCCCGCTGGAAGTAGGGTTTTTCATCGGGGTTTTCCTCCGGAGTAACCTCGTCAATATTACCGTTGAATCCATCCAGCCGGTCCGATCCGGTCAGCATCCAGTCGATTTCTGCAAAAACGCCGATATTGGACAGGATTTCAAATTCTACACCGGAGCCTCCTTGCAGCGAAAGTCGGGTTAACCGGTCATTAATAGGTTCGGAAAGCGCCCGATCTTCGGTTTCGTAGATTTGGGTATCGTAATGGCTGTGGAGTCCGGGGCCGCCGTAGATGTACCAGCCAAAACGCTGGTCGATTAAGTGAATCTTGAGTTGCCCGGAAAAATCATAGGCGACATTGCGGAAGAACGCCCCGCTTTGCATTTCGTTAAAATGAAGGGTAGCCATCTGGGCACGCATCATAAAAGAGATCG
>SLJN01000014.1 GCA_007135115.1 Balneolales bacterium | reverse complement strand
TCATCAATGACGGCTCCATTGTTGCCGATGAAACCACCGAAACCCTGATGCAAAAAGCGGCCGGATCACGTCAGTTTTTCGTGATTCTCGGCGGTACCGAATCTCCGGAACAAACCGAAGAAATATTGAAAGCCGAATTTGCCGGAGTGCAACGCAGCAGCTCAGAAAACAGCTGGCTTATCGAAACCGATGACGGCAAATCGTTTCAACAAAAACTCGGTAAGTTATGCGCCGATCACGGCTGGCATATAAATGAATTACGCCCGGTGGAAAACACCCTCGAAGATATTTTTCGCAAACTCACTTCATCAACCCAGGCAGCCTGATTTATGCGAATTATCTGGAATATTTGCTCCCGGGATCTCAACGCTTTTTTCTCTTCTCTGGCAGCCTATATCCTTATCATTTTGTTCCTGGCTCTCAGTGGTTTTTTCACGTGGTTATACGGCTCCGATATTTTTTTCGTGGGTCAGGCTAATCTCAACACCTTTTTCAACACCGCTTTCTGGACACTTTTCTTCTTCATTCCGGCCATTACCATGAGATCACTGGCGGAAGAAAAAAAATCAGGCACCCTGGAGTGGCTGGTAACGCATCCGGTTACAGACGGGCAGATCATCGCCGGGAAATGGCTGGCCTGCTGGTTGCTGGTTCTCATCAGTCTGGCTCTTACGCTTCCTTATTACATCACCGTTGCTTTTTTGGGCCCGATCGACCACGGAGCCGCTATCGGAGGATACCTTGCGCTCTTGTTCATTAGTGCGGTCTATATCGGGATCGGTATTTGGGCTTCGAGCTTGTCAACCAATCAGATTGTAGCTTACATGATCGCCCTGTTCGCCGGCTTTGTATTCCACAGTTTGTTTGATTTAATCAGCTCTACCCTGACCGGCCCCACGGCTACATTTATAACCTACCTCGGCACGCCGTTTCATTTTGAAAATATGGCACGGGGCGTCATCGGGTTGGATAATGTAATGTACAGTACTTCACTGACCGTTTTGGCGCTCTGCCTGGCTACGGTTAACCTGAAAAGGAGAATGTGGTCATGAAAAACCTTTTCAGCGGCATGTTTGGATCACCCGGAGAATCTGCTCTGCAACTGGTTTTAATAACCGCCATTTTTGTAATCCTCAATTACATCGCTTATGAGCGTATCATCCGGGTTGATTTAACCGACGATCAGCAGTATACCTTGTCACAAAACAGCCTTGAAATCATTAATCAGCTGGATAACCCGATATACATTAACGCTTTTTTTTCCGACGACTTACCGCCGGACTTTGAACAAGCCCGACGTGAATTTCGACACCTGGTCACTGACCTGAACCGATCATCAGATGGGCTCATCCGGTTTTCGGTTACCAATCCCTCCTCTGATGATGAAGCCTCAGAGCAAGCGGAACGGGCAGGTATTCATCCGGTTACCCTGGATGTACGTGAACAGGATCGGATGACGCAACAACAAGTCTACCTCGGGGCAACCATGGAATATGGAGAGGAAATGGAGGTAATGCCCTTCATGCGACCGGGCATGCCCATGGAATACGAAATCATTGCGGCATTAAACCGGCTGATGAATCCGGTCAGACCTGTTGTCGGCCTTGTTCAAGGCCACGGGCAACCTTCGGAATCGGAAATGGTACAATTCATCAACCAGCTTGAATATCAATACCGGGTGCAGCCGGTTACGGATTTGGAAAGTGGAATCCCTGAGGATATCGATGTTTTGGCCATCATTGCGCCACAGGAAGAGTTGAGCATTGCTGAAAGACAGCAGGTACAGCGGTATTTAGCGGATGGCGGACGGGCTTTTTTCGCGCTGAACCGTATAGAAGCCCGGCCTGATGATGGTTCCGGTGCTGTCGTGCGCACGGGTCTTGAGCCCATTCTTTCCGAATACGGAGTTTCGGTTGATTCCACTTTAATCACCGACCGTAACAGTTCCGCAATTCAGGTGCCCGGACAGGCCGGCCAGTACGGGTATGCCAATCAAGTTGACTACCCATTGATACCGGTGATTCAACAATTTGCGGATCATCCGGTGAGCAGCGGACTCAGTTCAACGGTGTTCCAGTTTGCCTCACCGGTAAGCGCCGATCAGCCGACCGATCATTTTGACATAACCGAACTTGCCTGGAGCTCCGAAGAGAGCGGGCTGATGAAGGATAATTTCGATTTGGATCCTATGCAGGAGTGGTCAGGCTCGAATTTTCTGGAAGCTTATATTCCGCTTGCCGTTGCCGTAAGCGGCAACCCCGGCGGGGAGACGGAAGAAGCTGCTCCGGCCATGGTGGTAGTCGGGGACGGCAACTTTTTAATCAATGCACAGGGAGGAAGTGAACAAGAGTTGCCTGCAGATAATATCCACTTTGCTCTCAATGCCATAGACTGGCTTGCCGATGATACCGGATTGGTTGAACTTCGCACGAAAGTTACCCAAAGCCGGCCACTCAAAAGCGTTGAAGACCATCAACGTGTGCTGATCACCTATGGCAATGTTTTATTACCTGTAGTGCTTATTGGTCTTTTTGGGCTTATACGCTACATTCAAATTCGCCGTAACAGACTATTAGCCAAAAACATGTGGATAAACAAATGAGCAAAGCCACTAAAACGCTTTTTTTTTCGTTGCTAATAGTAACTTTGGTAGCGATCCTCCTAAACATTACTGATGATCGCTCTGCTCAACAACATACAGACGGATCACAAGCAGAGCTGCCAAATATTTCAGAGGCGGATCGAATCACAATTGAGCATTCTTCATCCGGTTCCCGTAGCCAGCTTTTTCATAATCGGGAGTCTGATGATTGGGAGGTCTCGTCAAATCAAGAGGCTTCCGCTGTTGATGAAGAAACCATCGAGCAGTTTATTGAAGCTCTTTCAAATATCGAATTTCACAGGGAAGTGACCAATGACGCCGCTCTGCATTCCGACTATCAGGTTGATGAGCGAGGCACCCGGATTTCATTTTATCAGGAAGATAATTTGGTAGGCGGAATCATACTGGGCAGGTTTAACTTGGATTCTGCCGGAAATCCCACAACATTCATAAGAATTTCCGGAAACAATACGGTTTACACTACAGAATCCGATATGATCACCATTGTAGCAAATTTTGTGAATTAATTGTCACAAAATTTAAAAAACCATTATGCATCATATTGTTAAAGTCCTTATACTTACAAACAGATAAGCAAAAAAAGAAGGGCTGCCCACGGCAATGGACAACCCTTATTCATGGATGTGATCGTATCGACAGTCACGGAGTAACAAGAGTCTGTCGATTGTTGCAATTATAAAACGTCCCGTTAGGATATATTATTACTATTTCTAATATATTTATTTGTTGGGGGCATCCTTCTTTATTCTTTAATGAATCACTTCCCGCTTTATCGTTTGGTGCTCTTAGCCATCCTGCGGCCCAAACATTACCGTTAGGCAGATATTTTTGAGGCTTTCTCCCGCCCCTTGCCAAATAATTTTTGCATTATACGATGAATTTCTGACCCATTTTCTTCTCCACGGATCATCGTAGCACGCAAACCTCCTCCAAATGCAAGCATTCCCAAGGCTACACCGAGCGGTTGTTTAAGCACATACCCGGTTGCACCCACGCAAAACCCTACGATTGCCAGCAACAAATAGGTAGTTGCTGAAGACTGCCTGGAAGAAAAAGGTAGCATAAACAACAATCCACCGACAACCGAAAGTCCCTTGATTACGTAGATAAGCGAACTGTTGACCGGGTTGAACGTAAATAACATTATCGTGAGGAAAACCCCACCGAACCACACCGAGTTTATGGTAGTTTGTAGCGGAAACTGAATTGCGGCCCATTCCGTATGATACTTTTTACGGAATATCAACCAAAAAGCCGAAGCTGCGACGCCCCAGCCACCGGCCATACTAATTCCGCTCATGAGCATCAAAAAACCACCGAAACTAAATTCCTCGCGTGAGTAAAACTCCACCGTAACCGTCAATGCAGTTGCAATACCAATAGCTGCAAGTGCAAGTAAGTTTACAATTTGTTTACTTACTTCAGGCAGGCCTTTACGCACAGCTGCCAAACACAACAACCCGGGCAGGATGATAAATGCAACATAGTTGAGTAAATCAGCCCGGGGAGTGATCAGCAGAAGACCGATCATCACCAAAAATACCCCGATATATATTCGAACCATATATTGCATCGAGCTCCCTTCCTCGGTCTGGAGCCTCCACCAGGCGCGGGCAAAAAACAGCAATGCTATACCGAATACAATCTGGATAACACCGGTAGCAAACGTAAAATCTTGAAATGCAAAATCTTCCATATCCCTTATTTGTTACGCTCCTGTATTCTTCGATGAAGCACGATTATACTTCCGAACATTACCAGCGAAGAAAGAACGACTGCAAACCATCCTGCAAATATGGCCCGGGGATCGCTTAGGGTGATCGTGATCCAAACCGAGGCTCCGAAAATGGCAATACCACATAAAATCAACATAAAAGGAGCTTGCAGACCACCATCCAGTGAACTTTTTGTTACTCCGAAATACCCGGCAGATGCCGCCAGAATGGCTATAAAAAGTGATGCAATCGGATCTTCCATATCTATAAATTTTCTGAAGTTTGAGTATCCGCGAAAATGTAGTTCCTGTCAAATATGGGGTACCCAAATTATCATTCCGTTCGAGGATTATTAGCGGAATGATATGAAATTTATTATACCCGTATTATTGCAGCACGAAAAATGTGGTATTTCGTTCACTTTGCATCTCAAATGAATAAAATCCGAAAAGCACAGGAGCTATTTTTTCAGCCTTCTCTCTCTTGATTCCCCGGCAATATATCCCCCGGCTAATCCATCACGAGAATTATCCGGGGGTAATTTAATGATCAAGATCTAAACGTAATCAACCTCTGGTAACTTCCAGAATTCGCCGCTCCATACCTGTTTTTATCTCTTTTCTGACGGCATCTTCACCTTCATCAACATACATGGCATGAATAAACAGAATGGTGCGATCATCAGAGACATCCAGGCTGAGGGTTCCCGGTGTTAGTGAGATGAGGTTGGCCAGAAGGGTGATTTCAAGATCGGACTTCGCGTCCAGCGGTATCCCGATCACTCCGGATTTCATCGAAAACCCGCCAGGTTTCATTACATCAAAAGCAACTCGAATACTTGACATAAACAGCTCTTTGATGAAAAAAACGACCAGCGTAATCGCTTTCCATACCCGCCCGACGTAATTCTCGGTATCAATAGCCGGACTAACGACTGCAATTACAGCGTAGCCAAGAATTAACCCGATCACGAATGTGCCAAGTGTGAACGATCCGGAAACAAATGTCCAAACCAATGCGAGAATGATATTCAGCAGAAATAATGTCATGATTCACCCAATACGCTTTCAATGTAGAGTTCCGGGTTGAGCAGCTGTTCGGCCGCTAACATGCAAAAGGAGAGAAACGGCTCTGCAAACAGACCAACAATGATAATGATGGCAGCCAGTGCAATCACCGGAGTAACCAACAGATTCAATCCGCCGGCACCCATCAGTTTCATCTTGCCAAACTGCTCTGATTTGTTTTCCTCTTCCATGGGCATCCAGAAAGCATAGGACCAAATTTTTACCATGGAAAACAGAGTCAGCAGGCCAACCAAAATGGCAACGCCTGTGATGACGTATTGCTCGATCTCTAATCCCGCTTTTACCAGGGACAACTTCGCCCAGAATCCGGATAGCGGCGGAAATCCGGCAAGAGCAAATGCCGATATCAGAAACAGAACCGCGAGCCAGGGGTATTGCCGGTAAAGCCCTCCGAGCTGTTTGAGCTCAAACGTTCCGGTAAGCTTCTGTGCGATTCCGCTGATCAAAAACAGGTTCGATTTTGCCAGAATATTATGGATGATGTAAAAGATGGCCCCCATTAAACCCAGTTTCGTATTGAAGGCGAGTCCCATGATCATATATCCGATCTGGCTGACAATATGGAAGGAAAGTACCTTTCGGAATTCCATTTGTGCCGCAGCACCCAAAACCCCGCACACCATCGTAAATCCGGCAACCCAAATGAGAATGGTGTGGGTGTACCCGATATCGTGGGTAAAAATCAGAGTAAATACGCGGATGAGGGCATAGACCCCAACTTTGGTCAGCAATCCCCCGAAAATCGCACTGACCGCAACCGGAGGCGTGTGATACGAAGCCGGCAACCAGAAAAACAGAGGAAAGATCGCCGCTTTGATACCAAATGAGACGATGAAAATCATCGAGACGGCGGTGACCAGTCCGGTGTTTTCGACCTCGCCGATTTTCACTGCGAGGTCGGCCATATTCAGGGTTCCGGTCATACCGTAGACCATCGCCACACCAAACAGAAATACCAGCGATGATACCAGGTTTATAATCACATATTTAACCGCACCCTGAAGCTGTGTCTTGCGATTACCAAGCGCCAGCAGGATGAAGCTGGAAATCAACATCACCTCAAACCAGACATACAGGTTAAAAAGGTCACCGGTCAGAAAACTACCGTTGATACCGATCAACAGAATATGCAGCAGCGGATAATAGTAGTACTGCTCTTTAACCTTGTCGATATCATAAAGGGAATAAATCGAAACCAGCAGCCCCATGATGGCGGTAATCACCAGCATTGCCGCGCTCAGCAAGTCCATCACCAGGGTGATGCCAAACGGAGCAGCCCAGTCACCAAGCTGAACCGCCTGGATGCCGTCGGTATAAGTCTGCCAGGTTAAATAAATAACCGATGCCAGCAGTGCAACCATCCCCACAACGCCGGTAGCGCGCTGCACAAAAGACGATTTACGAAACAGCAGTGCAATGGTTGCCGCTGTCAGTGGAATTGCAATTGGAAGAATTAATAGAAGATTCATTGATTCACCTGCTCTTCTTCAGCTCTCATTTCAGAGGAAACCTCTACGGGATCCATTCTCATTTCATCCAGATCGACGGTACCCAGTTCTTTATAGGCCCGATAAGCCAATACCAAGGCAAAGGCCAGCAATCCGAAACCGATCACAATAGCGGTCAGGACCAAAGCCTGCGGAAGGGGATTGGCAAAAGGCTCAATAGGAACGGTGTTGCCTTCCCAGATCAGCGGAGGATTAGCTTTGGTCAGCCGCCCGAGGTTAAAAAACAGAATATTGACGGCGTTACTGATTAAAATAATTCCAATAACCGCCTTAATCAGATTGCGGCGCAGCACCATGTAGATACCGCCGGCAAAAAGGGCTCCTCCGATTACGGCTAATAGCGTTTCCATAGTTTACCTATTCATCTTCAAGTGAAAAAATCACGGCGAGGATAAAACCCACCACACATAAATAGACCCCGATGTCAAATATCAGCGGGGAGCTGAGTTTTACCTCGGTATCACCAAAGTCGAAAAACAACCACTGACCGGTGAGGAACGGCTCGTTTACGACCATGGGCAAAAACCCACTGATAACAAGGGCCACAAACCCCCAGGCGATCATTCCTACCGGTGTTATACGGATGGTTTGTTGTGCTTTCTCAGCACCGAAAGCGAGAGCATAAAGTGTTATCGCTCCGGCTCCGAAAAGTCCGCCAATAAAGCCTCCGCCAGGCTCATCGTGACCTCTGAAAAACAAAAACAGAGAAAATATCAGGAGTAGAGCCATCAACAGGCGGGTGGCGGTGTGCAGAATCAAAGATTTCATGAATCGTCTCCTCCGTTTTTGTTTTTCCCGCGATTCATTTTTACCAGTGCATATACGGCCAGTCCGGCTACCGCAACTACGACAACCTCACCCATGGTATCCAGTGCCCGGAAGTCAACCAGGATCACGTTAACAATGTTTCTTCCGTGGGCTGCCGGATAGCTCCATTCTGCAAATTGTTCAGATATGAATAAATCAAAAGGCAGCGTAATTGCCGTGAGCGTCAAGGCTGTGAATATCGCACCCAATGTGATGGCAATGACCGCATCACGAAGTTTGGAACCAACCTTTTCGGCTTTTTGCAATGGTGGTATGTGTACCAGCACCAATGCTACCAATATCACGGTGAGCGTCTCAACGAGAACCTGAGTCATGGCGAGGTCAGGTGCGCCATACATCAGATAAATCAGTGCGAGTCCGAAACCTATAATCCCGATAGCTACAATAATGGCCAATCGCGACTTGACCATAACCGCCGTCAGCACCGAAATGATGATGGATATAAAAATCGCCCACTCATACGGTTCAACCCCTGCTAATTCATTGTTCCACGCAAACCCGGCCCGGGTGAGGAAAGTATAACCAACGGCAACCGCGAGAGTGACGGCTACGGTGAGCACATAATAACGGAGCATGCCGTTCTGGAGGATTCGCGTTTGCCATCCCGCAGTGGCAAGCATGCCATCAACTAAAAATTGATATCCGGCTTTTGGGCCGTTATGGAACGTCGTGGAAAACAAGCTCGCGGGTGTTGAGCTTTGCAGACCGGTCCAGATTTTATACACTCCGAAACCGCCCAACAAAGTAACCACACTGAGAATCAACGGTAAGTTAATACCATGCCAGAGCGACAAATAAAAATCGAGGGATTCTCCGTATATAGCGGAGGCCGTCGGGACAATCAAGCCGCTATCTACAAGAAAGGGGAGCAATCCGAATAGCAAACCGAGAGACGCCAGAGTGATCGGTCCTATCCACATCGAAAGTGGTGCTTCATGAGCCGCTTTCGGAGTCTCAACCTTGGGTCCGTAAAACGGTTTGATTGCTACAATACCGGCAGCAGCGACAACGGCAATGTTACCAACAACCGCAATGGTTATCAGCATGGTTGACCACATGGGTGCTTCCAAAGCGGCCTCATAAAGTAACTCCTTGCCAATAAACCCGAAGAACGGAGGTATACCTGCCATTGATAGAGCGGCAAGTCCGGCAGCAACTGCTGTAATCGGCATTAATGGCCTCAAGCCACCGAGTTTGGCAATATCCCTTGTGCCGGCCTCGTGATCCACGGCGCCGGCCACCATAAAGAGGGAGGCCTTGTAAAGAGCGTGACCGAGGATGTAAACGGCCGCTGCTTCGTGAGCAAGCGGGAATCCCATACCTATCAGCATCGTGAGTGTTGCCAGAACCATGACGGTAGTGTAGGCCAGGATCTGCTTCATATCGGTATAGCAGAGAGCCAACCAAGCGCTGATCAGCAAGGTTGCTGCGCCAAAACCGGTAACCAGGAAAAACCACAGATCGGTATCGCCCATGGCCGGTTGAACCCGTGCAAGCAAATAGACACCCGCCTTTACCATTGTTGCTGAGTGCAGATAAGCACTAACCGGAGTCGGAGCGGCCATCGCTCCCGGCAACCAGAAATGGAACGGAAACTGTGCTGATTTGGTGAACGCCCCGCCAAGAATCAATATCAATATGGCAAGGTAGAGCGGGCTTTCACGAAGTACATCACCGGAATTCAAAATTTCGGTCATCTCGAATGTACCGGCGGTATACCCCATCAGAATAAGACCGGCAAGAAGTGCAAGACCGCCGATTCCTGTCACCAACAATGCCTGAAGCGCTGAGTTACGCGATTCAGCACTGTTGTGGGAAAACCCGATCAACAGATAAGAGGTGAAAGAGGTCAGCTCCCAGAAAACGAACAGGGTAATCAGGTTATCAGCCAGAACCACACCGAGCATGGACCCCATAAAAAGGAGAATGGTGCAGTAAAAGCGCCCGATGTATTCATGTCCGGCAAGGTAGCCGCCGCCGTATAGCACGATAAACGTACCAATTCCGGTAACCATCAAGGCGAACATCATACTCAACCCGTCCAGGTAGAACGAGAGCTGGACATCAAAAATCGGTACCCAGTCAGTTGCCTGAATGATGGTGTCGCCGGCGGCGATAGTCGGAAATTGTGTAATAAAATAGATAAAAACCGACAGTGGCAGAATAGCCAACAGCCAGCCGGTTTTATCCCGGAAAAGGTTATTCAATCCGGGAGCCAACAGACCGATGACGAAAATACTTATCAGTGCTATCAGCATGTAGCCTCCTTCCGGGAGACATACGCCGCAGCTTTCCCGGTCTGAGGCGAAACGGAACAAGTCATGTTCATGCCCATTTTTTCATAATCGTTTACATCCATACCGAGGTCACACCCGCAGATTAGTTCAAACAGCCAAATCATACGTTTTGGCTATCTTTTACAGGCTCGGTAACTTCTTCTTTTCCATTGGGGTCACTGCCGGCAGTGCCTTCTTTGTATGCAGAGTCGAGTTCATCTACTACAGTACCTTTCCACAGCTTTATGCCGACGTAATAAGCCGAGCGACCAATCATGTGGGCAGCAACCGGAGCGGTTAAAATGATAAATATGATCGTCGCAACGACCATAGAGATTATCGCGACTTCAGCGTAGGTGACGGCAACGGCAAGCAAAATAAGTCCGGCGCCAAGGGTACCGGCCTTAGTTGTTGCGTGCATTCGCATCAAAAGATCGGGTAATCGCACCAGCCCAACAGCCGCTACCAACACGAAAAATGCCCCTGTCAACAGAATTATACCGCTGATGATTTCATACATAGATCACTCTCCCATTTGAGTGTTGGTGTAGCGGATATACCGGGCAAATGCAAGTGTACCCAAAAAAGCAATAAGTGCCAGAACAATAGCTGCATCAAGAAATACCGGCTGATCCACCGAAATACTATAGGTCGCTATAAACCCGATTACCAAAAAGGCAACCAGATCCAGGGCAACCACACGATCAGGAAGACTCGGCCCTGTTACAACCCGGATCAGCGATAAAAGCAGCGAAATACTTAACACAACAAATGTGATTGTTACGGCAATAGATAAAAAGTCCATGGTAAATGATTTTGCCCGTGTAATCCTATGGTGTACAAATTCTTAGCCCTAACCCTGCATCTTAATCAGGCCATCCGGCCTCCATTGGTGAATGCTTAAAGGTTAGGTTTATCAAAAGGCCTGAATATAAGAATCCGGCATATACCCGACAATAGCTATCGGTAAAAGCGCTTCCACAGTTATGATATGAGTGAATTTTTATATAAACTCACCAATTCTAACTCTCATAAAAGCCATGCAGTTGGATAATCCCGGCCAAATACCCTGGTACTTTAAAGCGGCAGCCATGTTGCTGCTCATTACCTTGATTATTTTTGGGATGATCGTCGCCAAACCGATCCTGGTGCCGCTGGCTTTTGCTGTCGTGGTAGCGGTATTGCTGACCCCGCTCGCAAATTTCATGGAGACTTATAAAGTTCCGCGCTTTCTGGCTGCTTTCCTCAGTATCCTGGTAGCCGTTGCTTTTGTGGCCGGTTTGATTTTCTTTTCCTACAACCAAATTATCGGGTTTGCCGACGACATTTCGTTGATCGAAGACCGGCTCAACGAACTCTTTGATCAATTCAATGAATTTATATCCTACTGGTTCGAGGTAGAACCCGACGCCCAGCTTGAATCTCTTGAAGACGCCGTAGTTTCGTTTTTGCGAGACAATGTTGAGGCGTTTACCCGTGGGGCGATGACTGCCGCCACAACCATCACCATGTTTTTTCTGATCCCGATCTATGTTTTTCTGCTGCTGATTTTCCGGGATTTTCTTAAGGAATTTGTTTTCCAGGCTCTTGACCGCGACAACCATAGCGGGAAAGTTGAGCGTGTGGTTTATAAGGTTAAGGATGTCCTTCAGAATTATATCGTGGGGATGTTTTTGGTGATCTGCATCCTCGCCGTGATCAATTCGATTATGCTTTTAGTGATCGGAGTGAATCACGCCATCTTTTTCGCCGTTTTTGCAGCCGTGCTCAACGTAATACCGTTTATCGGACCGATATTAGGTTCCATCCTGCCGGCACTCTATTCGTTGCTAACCATGGATTCGCTGATCTACCCGGTGGCTATTCTACTCGGGTTCTATATTGTTCAGTTATTCGAAAGCAATCTCTTTACCCCGACCATTGTGGGAAGCCGGGTCAGCCTAAACCCGCTAATTACACTTCTGGCCATTTTTATAGGGGGGCAGATTTGGGGTTTAGCCGGTATGATTTTATTCATCCCGGCCGGAGCGATGATGAAAGAAATTTTTGATGAAGTCGACTCTATGAAACCTTACGGTTTTTTGCTGGGAAGCGTAAGCCGGGGGATGGCAGAGCGACGAAGTGCCATGGCTCAGAAAATCCATGAATATTCGGAGCGGCTTCAGCAAAAAGAGAAAGAGCGCGGCCAGCAAAAGAAGAAGTCGAATCGTAAGAAAAAAGATTAACTGCTTTTTTCACCATCATGTTTCCGCGTACGTTTGTCAGTAATATTTTCGTCAACACCACTCATAGCGCATTGGGCTGCAATGATTTGAGCACGCATACTCTACAGGTATTCTGATTACTGCCATGAGAAGGTTCATGCACGGCGGGATTACCCCGACTGATATTGCAGCGAAACTGCTGGTATCAGCGGCTCTTATTGCCGTATTCGGTCCGATAACATTGTATTTGTTCCGCAGACAGCAATAGCACTGATTGGCTTATATTCATTTAACTTCAACCACTTTTCTTCCCTGAAACTCCTGCCGATACAGCCCGTATTGATTTCATTAGGTTGAAAAACAGTAAAATAAATCTAATGAAAGTATGGCTATCAAGAACACGTTGTTTTACCGCATAATGGCATGGTTGGGAATATTTGTCTTTGCTGTTATGATTATCAGCTTAATAGTTTGGGCAGTTCAGGCATTATCCGATGATATTCCATCCAATACTATTGTGGAGCTAAACCTCGAAAAGCCGGTATTGGAAAGTAAACCTGCTGGTCCGGTTGGTCAGGCTTTAACGGGAGATGCCATCGACATCCGAACCATCGTAGATGCTCTGGCCGGGGCCAAAGAAGATGACCTGGTTTCGGGTCTGCTCGTTCGGATTGGCGCTAATACCATGACACAAGGACAAGCCGAAGAGCTGCGGGAAGCGGTAATGGATTTCAGGGAATCCGGCAAGCCGGCATATATCTACGCAGAAACATTCGGCCAGGTAGAGGACGCCACCATATCCTATTACCTTGCCACTGCTTTTGATCGAATCTATATGCAGCCACATGGTGACTTTAATGTGGTGGGATTGCGCAATGAACATTTCTTCCTGGGCGGATTATTAGATCAATACGGCATAGAAGCCGAATACGATCATCGCCATGAATATAAAAGCGCGAAAGATGTCATCACCGGAACCGGGTTTACCGATGCTTTCAGGGAGGCGGAAACTGCAGTACTGGAATCACGGTTTGATCACCTTATTTCCGGAATTTCCGAAGGCCGGAACCTCAATTACGACGAAGCCGGGGAGCTGGTTGATGATGGCCCCTGGTTTGGCAGTCAGACGGTGGAGTCCGGCCTGGTTGATGACTTACT
>SLJN01000047.1 GCA_007135115.1 Balneolales bacterium | reverse complement strand
CCTAATAATCATTAATTTTCAACCGCTTTTTAACCGCATTACCGACAATTCATAATTATTTACTATGTCGACATTGAAGGATGCTTTACAATCACAAGTTGGCCGGAAGCTTATCACCGGCTTAACCGGATTGGGGCTGGTCATATTTATTATTGTTCATTTATTAGGAAATCTTTCCTATTTCGCCGGCCCTGAAGCGATAAATACCTATTCTCATACCCTTCATGAGCTTGGTGCTCTGTTATGGGTCGCACGAATAGGGTTATTGGTGTTTTTTCTGTATCACGTTTTCCAGGGACTTTCCATTTGGCTGGAAAAACGCCGCGCACGTCCGATAGGCTATCACAGTTATGCAAGTCGCGGAGGACCAAGTAAACAAAGCTGGAGTGCCAGGTCAATGGCTTTCACGGGTATTGTTTTGTTTGTGTTCGTGATTTTTCATTTGAACACCTTTGCATTTTATGATTTTCAAACCGTAACCCACGGTGGCGTGGAAATGCATGATGTTCATTCCAGGTTAACCGAGGTGTTTCAGTATGAAGTTTACACCTTCAGCTATGTGCTGACCATGGTTCTGCTTGGAATGCACCTGCGCCATGGAGTCTGGAGCTCATTTCAGTCACTCGGGTGGATGTCTCGCAAATCGAATCCGGTAATTTACAGTATTGCTTATGGCGTAGCCGTAATTGTTGCGGTCGGATTCATCGGGCTTCCTCTCAGCATATATTTCGGACTCGTTTAAAGGAGATTATTATGGCTACTAAGACAAAAGAAGTATTTGACGCAAAAATCCCTGAAGGGGCATTGCAGGAGAAATGGGATAATCACAAAAACAATCTCAAGCTCCTGAATCCCAACAACAAAAAGAAGCACCATGTGATCGTTGTTGGAACGGGCTTGGCGGGTGCATCCGCGTCGGCATCTTTGGCCGAGTTGGGATATAACGTTACTACCATTTGCATTCAGGATTCGGCGCGCCGTGCGCACAGTATTGCTGCTCAGGGCGGAATCAATGCCGCGAAAAATTATCAGAACGACGGCGACAACATCTGGCGGCTTTTCTATGATACCATTAAAGGCGGAGACTACCGCTCCAGGGAAGCCAATGTGTATCGCCTGGC
This sequence comes from Balneolales bacterium, assembly GCA_007135115.1. GTDB lineage: Bacteria > Bacteroidota > Rhodothermia > Balneolales > Natronogracilivirgulaceae > SLJN01. Next base: position 2,473 of record SLJN01000047.1, on the reverse strand, counting down.
ACAGGTGAGTAACAACATTATTGATCAGTGTGTGGCCCAGGGCGTTCCTTTTGCGCGTGAATATGGCGGAACGCTTGCAAACCGTTCTTTCGGCGGAGCACAGGTATCCCGAACCTTTTACGCAAGGGGACAAACCGGTCAACAACTGCTTCTGGGCGCTTACAGTGCCATGATGCGACAGGTGCAGAATGGTAAAGTCAAGATGATCCCCCGAAAAGAAATGCTCGACCTGGTTGTGATTGACGGTGTCGCCCGCGGAATCATCACTCGGGATCTTGAATCCGGCGAAATCGAGCGGCACTCTGCCGATGCTGTTCTGCTCTGTACCGGCGGTTACGGTAATGTTTATTACCTGTCTACCAATGCCAAAAACTCAAACGCTACGGCAGCCTGGCGTTGCCACAAGCGGGGAGCGTTGTTCTCGAATCCATGCTTCACGCAGATTCATCCCACATGTATTCCGGTGTCAGGCGAATATCAGTCGAAGCTGACCTTGATGAGTGAAAGTCTTCGGAATGACGGCCGGGTCTGGGTGCCCAAAAAAGCGGGAGATGATCGTAAGCCGGGTGATATCCCCGAAGATGAAAGAGATTACTACCTCGAGCGGAAATATCCGAGTTTCGGTAACCTGGTGCCGCGTGATGTTGCATCGCGAAATGCCAAATACGTCTGCGATGAAGGCCGCGGGGTTGGACCCAGTAAAATGGCGGTATATCTTGATTTCAGAGATGCCATCAAAGAACAGGGCCTGGAAACCATTAAAGGCAAGTACGGCAACCTGTTCGATATGTACGAAAAAATTACCGGTGAAAACCCCTACGAAGTACCGATGCGGATCTTTCCCGCCGTCCACTATACCATGGGCGGCCTTTGGGTCGATTACAACCTGATGAGCAATGTACCTGGCCTGTTTGTGCTCGGGGAGGCCAACTTCTCCGATCACGGCGCCAACCGCCTCGGTGCAAGCGCTCTGATGCAGGGACTGGCCGACGGATATTTTGTGATTCCGTATACGCTGGGTGATTATATCGCAAGCAACGATATCAAGCCAATCGGCACCGATGCTCCGGAGTTTGATGAGGCCGAAAAAGAGGTGCGGGGGCGAATTTCAAGAATTCTCGACAACAAGGGAAAGAAAACGGTTCTTGATTTCCACCGCGAACTCGGAAAGCTGGTTTGGGATTACATCGGCATGTCCCGCAATAAAGAAGGGCTTGAAAGTGTGATCAAACAAATTCAAGATTTGCGGGAAGAGTTCTGGAAAGATGTCTACGTTCCGGGTGAAAACGAGACCTACAACAAATACCTTGAGTATGCTTACCGTGTAGCCGATTACATGGAGCTTGCTGAAGTTATGGCTCGTGACGCTCTCGAACGGGAGGAATCCTGCGGAGGACACTTCCGCGAAGAGCATCAAACCGAAGAAGGAGAAGCGCTCCGCAATGACGAAGAGTTCAACTTTGTTTCCAATTGGGAATATAAAGGCGAAGACAAACCGCACGAACATCACCGCGAGCCTCTTGAGTTTGAGTACGTGACTCCGACCCAACGCAGTTATAAATAAACCTTAGAATTTGCTCAATACAAAGTATTATGAGTGATCAAAAAATGACGATCCACCTTAAAGTGTGGAAGCAAAAAGATAAAAACAGTAAAGGGCAGCTGGTAGATTACACCCTTGATGACGTGAATTCACACATGTCCTTCCTTGAAATGTTCGACTGGCTCAATGAAAAATTGATGAAAGAAGGCAAAGAGCCCGTCGAATTCGATCATGACTGCCGGGAAGGTATCTGTGGTTCATGTAACATGATGATTAACGGTCAGGCTCACGGTCCACAAAAAGCTACCGCTGCGTGCCAGCTTCACATGCGCCAGTTTAACGACGGCGATACCATTGTGGTTGAACCCTGGCGAGCTAAAGCATTCCCCATCGTAAAAGATCTGGTTGTAGACCGGTCAGCGTTTGACCGCATTATGGAAGCCGGTGGCTACGTCTCGGTGAACACCGGTGCAAATGTAGATGCTAACGCCATTCCCATCCCGAAAAAAGACGCGGATGTGGCATTCGATTATGCTACGTGCATCGGTTGCGGTGCCTGTGTGGCAGCGTGCCCGAACTCTTCAGCCTCATTGTTTACCGGAGCTAAGATTGCACAGTTTGCTAATCTGCCGCAAGGCGAACCTGAACGCAAAGAGCGGGCCAAAGCGATGGTTGAACAAATGGCCGAAGAAGGTTTTGGCGATTGCTCTAATTTCGCCGAATGCGAAGCCGTTTGCCCGAAAGAGATTTCCATAACTGCAATTGCAGAAATGCGCCGGGAATATGTGAAAGCTTTGTTTGACTGATCCGTCAAATCATATAATCTATTATAAGAAAAACCCTCATCGTTTCCCTACGGTGAGGGTTTTTTAATGAATACCTGTAAAATCTAATCTATCAGCGAAACTTACCCGATTGGCACTCTTGGAT
>SLJN01000317.1 GCA_007135115.1 Balneolales bacterium | reverse complement strand
CAAACTCGTGGGTGATCACATTCCGCATCCAATTGTGGGTGCCGCGAAGTGGGGTGTCGAGGGCCGGCAGCCAGATTTCGATTTTGTTATCAAAAAAGAAGGCGGCTCCGTTGCCGTAATCCTCCCTATCAAGTAAAACGATGCTGATTTTCTCATCCGGTTCATAATCATAAAAAGAGGTAACCGGCTCGTAAATCTCTTCTGCAATCCGGGAAGCCACCTGTCCGGGGCGAGCGTTACCTTCCTGATAATGAATAAAAAAGTGGTCGCTTTCGATGGTATACCAATCCAGGTGATTATGAGGATAATTATAAAATGCAGGACTGGTTTGGCTATGAGCATCAACCGGTAGAAGGAGCAGCATGGGACCTAAAACCAGAGTTCCGCTGAATACATACAGTATGTGTTGAAAAACAGATTTCATCAGTGTTGAACCACTATTTTAATCATGCGGGATTCCCGGTCGTTACCATTTTGTGCCTCAATTCTTCCAAAGTAAACGCCGCTTCCCCAGGATGAGGTGTTTATTTTGACATCTTCAGGCATACCACCCTGACTTTGCCGGTCGTCTTCGTAAATCACCCGGCCGCCCATATCGGCAACCTGAATCGAAATATCGGAAGCTTCAGAGGTTTCATAGCGGATGTAGGTGTGATCATCTGCGGGATTGGGCCAGTTGTAGGTTTCATCCCGGTTGAGCAATCCGGCAAATGACTCTTCGGAGTCCGTTTCTGCCGGGGCAGAATAGATTTTGTTTCCATCGAACTCGCCATAGGGATCGGCCCAGAGGGACTCTCCCATATCGGGAAACTCCCAGGTGGTTATATCACCGTCATGACTGACCGTGAACAATGTATTGTTGTAAAAAACAGGATGGACTGGTGATGTTGATTTATCTTCAAGTCCACCGACGTAAAGAGGGAAATCTTCTCTGATTTTTCGCAAGCGGTGATTGTAGGCGATGATTTCAATCCCGTAATCATTTTGTACCGTTACCAGGATTTCACGATTGCCGTCACCATTGATATCTGCAATCAAAGGAGTTCCGGCGAAACGGTAGCCATCGGGCGGGCGAACCGGGAAGTGGTTAAGCATCGCCCCGTTCTGATTTTTACCGATCAACTTATTGGCATTTCGGTCAACAAAGATGGCATCAATACGCCCATTCTCATTCCAGTCGAGGAGAGCAGGTTGATTCAAATCGCGATCCTGAACCCAATCGCGCAGCTCGCCCTCTTCCTGATCAATGCGACTCAACCGATTATCGGTTAGAAGGAAAAACCCGGGTTGATCTTCCTGAAGTCCACCTACATAAAATCGGTTATCGCCGCGAAGTTCCGATGGAACCGAAATCGTACCACCATCCGGCAGATAAATCCGGTCACGATCGGTTGAAACCTGACTTCCGTTTAGGATTGCTGAACGCTGCTCGGCGCGGTCCAAGGTCTGTTCATTCGTGCCATCAAGGTAGAAGTCGGTTTCATCAACAAATAGCTGATCGGATTCTTTGCTGATTAATGCGGGGATTTCTACATCGGCTTCGTGATCAAACGATTCTTCCCACTCTGTGTCTGCAAAGCTCCAGTTAGCGATACGGTTGGGCGCTTCCCCGATGGTGGAAATGTATATTTCGGAATTTTCGACCAGAGGTTGGTTGGCCGTGTCCAGGTTAAAATCGAAGGCGGTTTCCTGAGGATCTGCTACGCTGATAGCACGAAGTCCGTTTTCACCGGGAATCACCAGGGAAGTATCGCTTTCTGAATATACTACGGAAAGTGCGAGTGGTCGTTTTTCGTTGCGTTGCTCAGGAGAGGTGGTGCGAAGCCCGTCCAGATCAGTTTCTATGCGTTTTCGGGTGAATAAATCGTTTTCGGCCTCACGCAGCCTGAAGGCGGCTTCCGGTACGTTGTCGGAAAAATCATAAAATTCAATATCTAAAGGGCTTCCGGATGCCGTTCGGGTACGGGGTTGGGTGTCCGGTGCGAATCGGTTTTCGTAGACCACGATGCTATCCTGAGAGGTCGTAATCACGGTAAAATCGTTACCTGACCACCAGAAGTCGAAAGCGTGTCCCTGAAGAAACCGTGAATCATCCTCCCTGCTTACCGGCCGGCCGATATCCTGCGCGCCGTCAGCCTCAATCAAGTTGACCCCACGCCGTTCCGGATCGGCATTGATTTCATTGTCATCAATCGTGCGGCGAATGACCGACTCGTCGATGTGCCAGATGAGAATTCCGCCATTTAACTCCCGGTCTTCCGGATCCTCAACATCCACTTCGTCGGAATCAACAACATCGAGGCCGCCCGGCAGGCTCCAGTCGAAATTGGAAACATCTACGACAACCCCCGGTTCCATAATTTCATCATACTCAGAGTCATCAAAAGGGTCGAAGCGCTCTTCGCGATTATCAAAGGTGTATTCTTTTTCTTCACCTTCGGGGGTGCGAATGGTTATGGTAACACCTTCACCCTCGGGATCCCGGTGTCGGTTTTCGAGCAAATAATATTCTCCAAGCGAAATATTGTAGCGAGCCAGGGGTTGGTCCTCTCGAAAAGTAACCGCCGGTAGTTGCCACTCTTCGGTATCATCGGTGTTAATACGGTAGCTATCAGCCCAGCCCAGATACTTTTTCTCCCATGCTGATGGTTCAGGTGGAAACATTCCGCGGTAGGAAAAAATCGAGGCGCCGTCCATCAACCCAAACCGGCCAATGCCTGATTCCCCTGTATCGGTGTTGAACAAATCGGGCAGACCGATAAAACTGCCTACGTTAGCGGTCAAAATCCCATTAATGGAGAGCTGAAGTACAAACTCACTGCCTTCGATATCTTCACCAATCCGGGATTGAGTTTGCGGCAGGATAGCTGTGTTGGTAACCGGGACGTCAGATTCATCAGCTTGAAATCCGTTAAAATCGGGATCATCGAGGAGGCGGGATAGCGCGTCTTTTCCCATGTAAACGGATGGGATATCTTGCGGGGTTTTATCCAGGGTGGTACCGAGCAGCTCTAAATCCCGGCCGGAACCCGCATGAAAAACGATGAACATGGTTCGGTCGGGATCATACTCGGAAAGGTCAGCCTGACCGCTTTCCCGTACTTCGCTCCATGCGTCTTGTGCAAGATTAGCAAGTTTAAAATTTTCGCTGTCGTCTTCACCGGTGGGGGCGTAGTCTGCCATAACGCCATCAACCTGAACGACTTCGGGTAGCACCTCGTAATTTACTTCGAGCAGACCGTTGGATACACGTTCAAAATAGTTTTTGGCAAAATCGAGATGCGCTTCAAAGTAAGCTTGGTCGTGAGGAAGCGGATCGATGATGATGTCTTCGCTATCTAAAAAGTCGAGGTCGAAGGTCCCGTCCCCGGTAGTAAAACGGTTATCTTCGGGTTCAAATTCAACCATTACCGCTACGATATCGATATTACCGGATGCTCGCTCCGGCGGACCCGGAAATTCTGCGTAGCTGTTATCCGCCCATATAGAAAAACTTAGCGCAAAAAAAATAAGGAGCACAGCAGTTTTCACTGTTGTGCTCCTATCTTCAGAAAAGCAAAGACGCGTGTACAAAAGGAGCAAGCGATGTTAGAATGT
>SLJN01000054.1 GCA_007135115.1 Balneolales bacterium | reverse complement strand
CTTTCAGGTTTTGGTGCTGAATTGTTTACCGGGTCGGTGAATGGCAGTAAACCGGTCCGCACGGAGCATAATCAAACTATCGATCTGACCCCGGTAGTGGCCAGATGGATGCAGAATTTAACACGTAAAGGTTGAGGATATGCCGTATCAGAATAAAGATAAACTGATGAAACAGATTCCGGATATTATCAAAAATGGAATCAATTCGAAGGAAAGTATCGACGAAATTGAAAAATTTGGGAGATATCTGGCTCGACCTCCAAGAGAGGTTCGGGGCGGTGCCTTGAGTACCTCTCAAATCAGAATTGCTTACGGTGAAGTGAGCAGATTAAAGATGAAATATGACCGGACAAGTGCCCTTATGCTGCGTCCAAAAATGGCTTATGCCGCATCAAGGGCCGGAGGCGATACTTATGCAGATTTAAAAGATGTGATTTCTGCCGGGATTGACCAGGTGGCAGCAAGTCAAAGTAATGAACAAGAAGCATTCAAAAATCTGGCGACCATGTTGGAGGCGATATTGGCCTATCACAAATCTTACGGAGGTAGATAATTATGCAACAACCCATCAAACTAAGTAAAAAGATATTTTTTGAAATCCCGATCAAAGCAGAATCAGGTCTGCACATCGGCGGGAGTAATTTATCTATGGCTATTGGCGGCGCCGATTCTGTAGTAATCAGAGATCCTTTAACCTCTCAACCCATCATCCCGGGTAGTTCGATTAAAGGCAAAATGCGATCGCTGACGGAAAAGCTATTGCATGCCTATGAAGAAGGAAATATGGGGCAAGTAAAATATGTTCCCTACCAGGGAAATAATGAAGATCACGGTGAGCGTAGAATTATTTGTGATTTGTATGGTGTTGCGGCCAGGGATAGTTCCAAAAATATTCCAAGTCGTTTAATTGTACGGGATGCCCAGATGGATCAGGAATCCGTATCCAAATTGCAGCAAAGCGATTATACCGATATGCCTTATTCCGAGGTCAAGACCGAAGTTGTTATTGACCGGGTAACTTCCGCTGCCATGCCACGTCAACTTGAGCGGGTTCCTGCCGGCACGGTTTTCAATACCACACTGGTACTCAATGTGTTTGCCAATGATGATGAGAGCAGGCTGGTCGATTATGTGAAAGTCGGCTTGCGGCTTATGGAAGATGACTATCTCGGAGGCAACGGCTCTCGCGGCAGCGGGCATATCCGTATTGACTGGGATAATCATAAGACGACCTACAAAACGCTGGCCGAATATGAAAGCGGAAAAGAGGCCAAACCTTACCCATCCTCATGAAGTGCTTCTATCTCAAACCGAAATCCCCGTTTCACCTGCAAGCGGGAAGTTTGGATCACGAGTCGGTCGATGAATTCCCGAGGTCGGATACGCTGTCCTCGGCGCTGACGAGTCTTTGGTTTCGGGAATACGGGGAAGTGCCGGGTTTTCCGGATCAAATGCCGTTTCAGGTTTCATCAACCTTCCCGGTACTGGAGTTGAACGGTGAGATGAAGCCCTTTTATCCGAAACCCATCGGGATAGCCATCAAACCGGATGATGTGGAGCATAAACTGGTCAAAAAAGTACGCTACTTTGATCAACCTTTATTCAGCCGCTGGGCCAACGGAGACTGGAAAGATGCGTATTGGCCCGTAAATTCCGATGACCCAAGGCTTGACGGCAGCAAAACACTGCTCGCCGCCGAGCCCGTTTCAGATAGTATGTGGGATAAACCGTTGCTAAAAAAACACGTTTACACCCGGGTTGTACTGGACCGGGTAACCAGTGCTTCCACCCCGTTTCATTTTGTATCCGTCCGGTACAATGCGCATGTGCGGCTTGGAATTCTGGCTGATATAGATCCGGTTCATGAAGCATCATTTACGGCAATGCTCAGATTACTCGGAGATGAAGGTATCGGAGCTGACCGCACCGTTGGTATGGGTCAGTTTGAGCTTGAAGGAGTTGAAGAAGCTGAACCACCGGTATCCAACCCCGGTTCGGGCTGCTGGTATAACATGGGCGTGTTCAACCCTGCTGATGATACTGCCGACACCGGTATTTCCTGGGAAGAGTCGGCCTATGGGCTGCAAAACCGCTACGGTTGGGTGAGCGGTACAAGTCTTCGTAGAAGGCCGCTTGCTGTGGTTACGGAAGCATCCGTGCTGCAGAGCGAAACCCGTCCTGCCGGTAGCGTCAGAGTGGTACTTGATCCGGAATCAGACCCGATACCGGAAGATCAACAGGGAGTTATCAATCACAAAATTTACAGAGACGCCCGGGGATTTTTATTACCCGTTGCTGCTCAATAAAAAGAAACACCATGATAGACGTTCAAAGTATAACCGGGCAAACATCAAATATTGAGACGAAAACCTTTCGCATCGAAACACTTACGCCGGTTTTCATCGGTGCCGGCACCCATTTGATCAAAGGGGTTGACGTTATTGAACATAACGGCGAGACCGTTCAACTCGATCTCAATAAAGTCTATCAAAAATATATCGAACGCGATCCTGAAGGGCTGAATTCCGCCATTGAAAAGGGAAATATGCGCAGTTTCCTGCAGGATGAGAATATCTCAGAGCTGATCTTACAGAAATTCAGTGGTAAGTGTTTGGGACAGGAGTTAATGGACCATGTAAGGGATGGATTCGGCAGGCCGATTATTCCCGGTTCGAGTTTGAAAGGGAGTTTGAAGACCGCATTGATGCACTCGTTGATGGAAAAAAATCAACAAGTAAAAGATCGCTACATCTCTTATCTGAAGAATAAAAAGGGACACCCGCGCAGAAAAGAATGGGCATCACAGGAGTTGCAAGATGCCTTATTTTCAAAGAAAAAATCAGGACTTAAAGGAAGCGCCCCGAATTTTGATATTGGCCGGGTTATTCGCACTACCGATACGACATTAAGTCCGGAAGATCTGAGTATTGTAAATACGGCTGTTTTAAATATCACGCACGACGGGGCCGCATGGAAAACTCTTGGCCGGGGCAGGGGGAATAATACTCAGAACATGGATCAGGCTACCAAGGTATCGGTTTTGGGATTAGGATTTGAGTCCGAGGCTCAAAATGTAAAATTGTCACTGGACCATACAGCCTTTAAAGCTATTGACTGGCAAGAAGAATTTGGCTGGCAGACTCTGCAAAATGCGGCTAATAAGCTTTCTAAAGAGTTAATGGAGTTTGAAATAGACTTCCTCGAAGAAGAGGCTAATATTAAGGAGGTATCTGAGGTAATCGAGGACTACAGGGATTTGTATGACTATTTTGAAAATGAAATACAGATCGCAAAGGAAGAAAACCGCCATTGCTGGATACAACGCCTCGGCTGGGGTAGCGGCTGGTTGAGTATGACCGGAATGCATGTTGAGGATGAACATATTGATGATGTTCGGGACATGTTTAAGCTAAACCCGCGGGCGGAACTGTTTCCTAAAACCCGGAAAATGGTTTTGGATCAGGCAAATAAGCCCACATCTACCATGGGCTGGATTTTGGTTGAGGAAGTGAGTGAATGATGTATTTCATAAAATATCCCAACTCTTCGTTTTAATCTTAAACTAACCGGTTGGAGTTAAATATGACAAACCTCGAAAATGAAGCACTCAGGCTTCCCAAAAAAGAACGTATAGCT
>SLJN01000380.1 GCA_007135115.1 Balneolales bacterium | reverse complement strand
GCTTTTTTTAAAGCTAAATCGGCAGTGTCTGCACGCCAAAACCCTTGGTTTTTCACACCCTGAAACCAACGAATTGCTGTTTTACGATTCTGATCTTCCCGAGGATTTCATCTACGCATTGAACCAGATTCGCAAACTTTGCAAACTTGCACTCTGATCATCATCACTACATTTCACCCTATAAAAACTTCCTCTGATTATTATGGCCAAACAAAAAAAAGACCTCCAAATCTCGGTGACTCTTGATGAAGATAACGTCCCCGAAAAAATCGAATGGGGCGGATCTGACGCCGCCGGCACCGATTCACAGAATATCCGGGCTATGCTTTTATCGATGTGGGATCAAACCAATAAAGACACCCTTCGCCTTGATTTATGGACTAAAGACATGTCTGTGGATGAGATGAAAATCTTTTTCCATCAAACGCTGTCAACCATGGCGGATACACTGGAAAAATCCATCCAGGATGAGCGCATTGCCGGCGATATGCGGGATTTCTGTGCTTATTTTGCCGAGAAGATGGAAATTATCGAAGAGAACGGGGATAATAACGCATAACCTCCCGGTCGGAGAGTTGAATTCCCGAAAATTTATCCCAAGAAAATCGAAATAACGGGCATCTCAGGAATGCCCGTTTCGATTATACAGTACAGAGCCGAAAGTAACGGCACTTTCCTGTTCCTGCTCATCCCAGATTTGATAACCGGTAATCTCCCCGGATACTTCGGTTGATGATTTCAGGAAGGTATATAGCGGCGGGAATCCGCAAATACGGTAGGGATCATAATCACTGGAAACATGGCGCAGCAGGCCTTCGGCGTCTCCGGATTTGGCCAGATTCAAAAACGAACGGTCGAATCCTTTCACATCTTCAAACATGGTCTCTGCCGCTGCTGAATCGCCGAATTTTTTTCCGATATGAGCGAGATCTCCGGAGATAAGCAAAAAGGTATCCGGATCTTCCAGCTGTTGATTCAGCCAGTGCGACATCGCTTCGACTTTGTTTTTCATCTCGGCATCGTCGCTGTAGAAGAGTTCTTCAAACGGGCCGACTAAGATCGGCAACATTGTGAAGTTTTCCGGCCAGATGTGCTGCGCAAATATCAAATGCAGCTCAATGCTGTGCTCAATTCGATGAGCCCGGTCTTTGGCGCTGATGCCTAATTGATCAGCAGAATTCTTCAATTCCTGAATGCGCTCTTTATCGGGTTCTACCTGACCCAGAGGCGTTTCGAAGGTTTTATCCGAAATGATAAACGGGATATTGTCATATTCAGGGTGGTAAGATCCTGCATAGTGCGAGGTAGCCAGCACAATGACTCTTTTGGGCTGTACGGTCTGCAAGGGTGCAAATGCTTTTCCATAGGTACTCAAACCCACTCGCGGGTCGATATGCGGTGCATATAGCGCCTGAGCGGATGCCGCATTTTCGCTTACTTTGCCGTGACCTAACGCCTCATCCAGTTTTTCGCGAAGTTCGGAGGGGTCCTCAGGATAAGAGGTACCGCTGCATGCCGGCGGACGCACTTCAAGAGCTTCGAATTCGGATTCAATTTTATCGGCGTATTCTTTGAAATGATCCGAAAACAAAACCCGGTTTTTATCCAGATGCTGCACAAATTTGGTCAGCAGCTCTTCGGTTACATCGGTATCCGGCTGATAATTGATGATTTCCTGATGAATTTGAGTTATCGACTTTTCACCGTCGATCAAAGCCATCAGCCCGGCTACTTCTTTATTCAAAACAAAAGGTCGGGGGACGTACCCCAAACCGTCGTGGATGTAAATTAACTTTTTCCCATCCGAGTCTACCGGGAATATATCGAGACCGGCACGGAAAGGAGGAACGGGTTTTGTGAGAGAATCAAAGATCTTAGGTGTTTCGCCAGACATGTAATTATATTGGTTTTCTGTATCAATTTAGCTTGAAAACGGACTGTCGGGTTCATTCGTGCCTGCATCTACATCATTTAAGGCCAAATTACCGCACTTAATGATGGCTATGCCGGCTCAACCCTCAACAGCCTGCTTTTTTCTCATACCCGCGCATTCGCATTTGGTTCCATACTTTTCACAAACGGGGTGGTCAGGCGGGCTTGAAATTCTTGCTTTACAGGCATTACGGCCATGGGCGATCAACAGGTGAGACAGGTTGGTCCATTCTTCACGCGGAAACAAAGCCATCAAATCCAACTCAACTTTATCCGGATTGCTATGCCGGGTAAGCCCAAAACGATTGGCCAGCCTTTTCACGTGGGTATCCACAACCACGCCTTCGTTGATTCCAAATGCATTCCCCAATACCACATTTGCGGTTTTACGGGCGGCGCCACGAAGGCTCAACAACTCTTCCATGGTCCGGGGTACCTGTCCGTCAAAATTATCCAAAATAGATTGCGAGGCTTCTTTAATGGCCTTAGCCTTATTCCGGTAAAATCCTGTTGATCGAATCGCCTCTTCGATTTCCGGGAGTTCTGCTTCTGCAAATGCCTCAGGCCCCGGAAAATCTTTGAACAACTGTTCGGTTACCTTATTAACCCGCTCATCCGTACACTGCGCGCTGAGGATGGTGGCGATCAGTAATTCAAAGGGATTCGTATAGTTTAAAGCACAGTGTGGATTCGGATAATGTTCATACAGTTCCGCTAATAATTGTTCCGCTTTTGCTTTTTGATTTGCCGTTTTGCGTGGAAGCTTACGTCGTGCCGTTGCCATAATATTTGTTTGATCGAATTTGTTCGGCCCAAAGATAGGGTTTCGCCCGAAAACATCATACTATCCCATTTTTGCAAACGATTATATGGGGTGAATTGAATTTTTAACTTCTCAGGCTGAGAATGATTTAAAACTGATCATTCTGCTCCGTATCTTTCCGGCTGAGGCTTTTATCGGTGCTAACTTGCATTAACCCCCCTGGTCGATGTCTATTTCGGTCAACGGCTTAAATAAATTTTACGGCAATCAGCAGGCGCTGAAGAATATTTCCTTTGAGGTCAACCAGGGTGAGATACTCGGTTTTCTCGGCCCAAACGGAGCCGGGAAAAGTACGACCATGAAGATCATGACCGGGTTTCTTGCTCCTGATTCCGGCGAGGTGGAAATCTGCGGGCTGCCGGTATCCCGGTATCCTCTGGAGGTTCGAAAGAAAATCGGCTATCTGCCGGAGCATAATCCGCTGTACACCGATATGAATATCCCCGGCTTTTTGGGATATTCCGGCCGGCTTCACGGTTTGGGTGGCAAAGAACTATCAGCATCCGTCAGCCGGGTAATTGAAACCTGTGGTTTGGCTCCCGAAGCCCATAAAATGATTCATGAGCTGTCCAAGGGATTTCGCCAACGTGTGGGAATAGCTCACGCACTACTGCATAATCCTGAAGTGCTGATTCTTGACGAACCCACATCCGGACTCGATCCGAATCAGATTGTAGACATCCGCGACCTGATCCGGGAAATAGGAAAAGAAAAAACGGTGATTTTAAGTTCGCACATTCTCAAGGAAGTGGAGGCAACTTGCGGGCGAATCGTAATCATAAACGACGGCTCCATCGTTGCGGATGAAACCACCGAAACCCTGATGCAAAAAGCATCCGGATCGCGTCAGTTTTTTGTGATGCTCGGCGGCACGGAATCACCCGAAAAAACCGAAGAAATAT
>SLJN01000289.1 GCA_007135115.1 Balneolales bacterium | reverse complement strand
CGGCGGGAATATAAAAAACAACAACTCGATGAATCCGATATTTTTCAATCTCCTTTCGATCAGTTTGAAGCTTGGATGGAGCAGGCGCTGAACTCCGATCTTGTCGAACCGACGGCAATCACGCTTGCTACGGCTTCATCAGACGGATATCCGACAGCCCGAACTGTATTATTGAAAAAATATGACGAACAAGGCTATGTCTTTTACACCAACTATAGCAGCCGTAAGGGAGCGCAGTTAGACCAGAACCCCAGGGCATGTCTGCTGTTTTTCTGGCCGGAATTAGAGCGGCAGATCCGGATTGAGGGTCATATCGAAAAAGAGGATCGGGAGCAAAGTGAAGCATACTTTAATTCACGGCCATTCAAAAGTCGTGTAGCAGCGCTGGTATCGCAGCAAAGCAGTCCTGTAAAATCCCGGAAACAGCTGGAAGAAGAATTTGAAGCCCTAAAGGAAAAATATGAGGATGGGGAAGTGCCCTTACCGGACGATTGGGGTGGCTATCGGCTGAAGCCTGTGAGATTCGAGTTTTGGCAGGGCCGCCGGAGCCGGATGCACGACCGGATAGAATATGAATTACAACAAAACGATTGGATCATTCGCAGACTTGCGCCATAGAGGTGATTAGACATTATTATGGGTAAGAATAAGTTACAGCGCTACGCTGAAATAAAAGATTTCGACAATGTCATAGAGACCGGTGATCTTCCTGAAAACAGTAACCTCAGCTTTAGCGGCAAATGGAATGAGTTGGTGTTCGGCCGAAATGCACCGCTGATTCTTGAGCTGGCCTGCGGTAAAGGCGATTATGCTCTGGCCCTGGCCCGACAGTATCCGGATTGCAATTTTATAGGGGTGGATATTAAAGGAGATCGCATTTGGAAAGCAGCGAAACTGGCAAAAGAGATGTCGCTGCAGAATGTCCGTTTTATCCGGGGCCGAATCGATCATATCACCGGGTTTTTTGATGAAGGTGAAATCGATGAAATCTGGATTACCTTTCCCGATCCCTTTCCAAAAAAGTCCAGGAAGAAGCGCCGGTTGACCCATCCGCTGTTTTTAGCACGTTACCAACAGATCTGCAAACCCGGTGCTTTTCTCCACCTGAAAACCGATGACGATCAACTGTTCACTTTTTCGAGGGAAATGCTTGAAAGTCAGGAAATTCCGGTTGAAGAAGTGATCTGCGATGTCCATTCTCAACCGAAAACCGGTCCACAGGAATTGGAAATCCAAACCTATTACGAGAAATTGCACCTGAACGAGGGCAAAAAGATCAAATACCTGCGTGCAAGGTTGAAGTGATTATCGGGTGTGGTAAATTTGACTTGGGTCTCAGTGGCTTCAAATCTAACTCAATTTTAAAAGTACTATTACTAAAGCTCCTGTTTCAATCTCTTATGCAACTTCTCTTCCTGCATTTTATCCTCCACTTGATCTTCAGGGGTTTCCTGTAGCTTCCACTGCTGCACTTTCACCTTTTCGATGATGATATCGAGGCACTGGGTAAGTATATTGGAGATAACCCGGTTGATGTGCTTATCTGTATCATCTTTGACGACATCTTCAAAAAACACATCCGACATTTCACGTAGAAAGAACCGGTTATCAACCGAGGCCAAATCCCTGATGGTCCCCTGGATCACATTATTTACGATTTCGGTGATCGCTTTTTCAAGAGTTCCGGTAAAGTAGGAACCCAGCAATGGAATTTGTTCGAGCCGGGCGATTTCTTTGTTGTGTGCTACCGCATAGCTGATTCGCCGGTCGACATACGCATTGATCTGATCTTTGTATTCATCCAGGCTGTGACCGGAAACTTTGCGAACACGCCATGAGAGCCAATCAACCAACTGCTCCTGTTGCGGGCGGATGACATCCTCGACGATCTGATCTATCAGCGGAGCGCCTTCCTGAACTTCACTTTTCATATCGTGCAATACCTTGAGCACCACGCGATCAGTGACTTCATCCACCAAAATGTTGGAGTAGCGTGTGAAGAAATCGAAAACGGGATTATTGGTAAGATCAACTATTCCGTGTCGATGCAGACGGTGCATGATACCGACAAGCCTCAGCAGACGGAGAAAGCGCATGGATCCGACCGGAATTAAACCGAGAATATCGTACCAGTGGATAAAAGGGTAGAAAAACCACCGGTAATAACGCTGATTTTTGATTGCAATACCCCAGCGAACCATAAATTCCGTCAGGAAGATGCTGACAAATACCAGATCATACATTAAAAAATCGGGATGGATTTGATCCCGGTATAATTCAAAAAAATCGGTATGCAGGCTGGCTACCAGATCCTGAAACCAGCGATTGGTAAAGGCCCAGTCGAACATGATGAAACTGAGGTTGATCACCAACAGCACAATCATGATGAGGTCGACGATAAAAGAACCGAGCTGCTTGCTTTCCCTGATTTTTGATAAAATCATGTTTATGAAATTACTCCGTGATGAGGAATTATTTGTACAATGGCATTATAGTTGAACATATCAGATTCGGTTTAATAGTTCCCGAACTTCAAATTGAAAACGCCACTATCGAATGTTTATATGACAGTGCGGTATCTTGTAGAAAATACATTCCGAAAACCACCAAATAAAATTACAGTTTGATTTTTGAAACCGATTTCTCAAAGTAGTATCATTGACGCGGTGGGTTTAAACTATTCTCAGAACTTTGCTTAGACCAATTTTCATCACCTTAAATAACAATACTTATGATCCCCGTACTCGACCTTAGGCCTGAAATAGAGTTAATGCGCAAAGAGCTTGATAAAGCCTGGGACCGCGTCATTGACGAAACCCGCTATATCATGGGTCCGGATGTGGAAGCTTTTGAAAATGAAGCGGCGGAGTGGCTCGGCGTAAAGCATGCGATTGGTGTAAACTCCGGCACAGACGCACTGGTCATCGCATTACGGGCTGCCGGAATCGGCGAGGGTGATGAGGTGATAACTACGCCGTTTACCTTTTTTGCTACGGCCGAATCTATCGCGATCACCGGGGCAAAGCCGGTCTTCGTAGACATCGAGCCGGAGGATATGAATATCAATCCGGATTTGATTGAAGCCGCTATTACCGGCAATACCAAAGCCATCATGCCGGTACATCTTTATGGAAAGCCGGCTGCGATGAACCGCATCATGAAAATTGCTTCGGAGAATAACCTCAAAGTGATTGAAGATTGTGCGCAGTCGTTCGGTGCACCTTATGAGGCTACGTGCAGCTCTTGTAATCAACATTGTGATGATCAGTCTATTAAGGGAAAAATAACCGGTACGATAGGGGATGCCGGCGCACTGTCATTTTTTCCATCAAAGAATCTTGGGGGATTTGGTGACGGCGGAATGGTTATCACAAATGATGATGAGATTGCCGATCAGGCCCGAATGCTCCGGGTGCACGGTGCCCGCAAAAAGTATTACAACGAGGTGATGGGCTACAATTCCAGACTGGACACCCTGCAAGCGGCACTGCTTCGAGTAAAACTCGGCTATATCGATCAGTTTAATCTGGCACGCCGTGCTGTTGCCCAACGATACCGGGAGGAACTCGGTGATACCGAAGGACTAAAGCTTCCACCGGTACCGGATGACGGCCATGTATACCACCAGTATACCGTACAACTGGAAAATGCAAATCGCGATG
>SLJN01000405.1 GCA_007135115.1 Balneolales bacterium | reverse complement strand
TTCTTGAGTTAGGTAGCTTTTTTTTATATAATGGATTGAGCAAAGTATACGCAACCCATTGAGTGAGAATAAAATTACCGCTTTAAAAAATTTCTCGGTTTTTAAAACGTAACACCAACGAGTTAAGCAAATACACGCTCTGAAATCTTATAGTTTACTTCGGTCGGCGAACAATCTGTCAAACAATATAAGTAGATATTTCAATGTTGTAGATTGTTCACTCATCGACACAATGTGGTAGATTGTGAATGTCAGTTCATCAGCACTTCAGTGAATAGCTTACATGCCAGCCTTTCAAGCACTGCTGATTAAAGTTGATTTCGCAAAGTACTACCGGCCAATGCTCGGGTATTTGGCTGCAAAAAATTAAAATCCCGTAACCTCTTGATACTTGGTATGGGCAAATGTTATGCAAAACGAATTGACAACCGATGAACAGCAGAAGCAGAAAGCATTCAACAATGAAATGCTCCCGCATCTTGATGCGCTGTACAATTTTGCTCTTCGCTTAACTTACGATTCTACCGACGCAGAAGACCTGGTTCAGGAGAGTCTTGTTAAAGCTTATCGGTTCTTCCACAGCTATGAAAAAGGGACCAACGCCAGGGCATGGTTGTTCCGAATTCTGAGAAATTCATTCATTAACAATTATCGTAAGCAATCCCGGCAGCCCCAGCAGATTGATTACGACGAGGTATCATCATTTTACGAAACTATTCGCAGCGAGCAGTCCGATACAACCGATCTCGAAGATAAAATGTATCGGGATATGATGGATGATGAAGTAAGTAAAGCATTGTCCCGATTACCGGAAGATTTCCGAACGGTGGTTATGCTTTGTGATGTAGAAGATTTTACCTACGAAGAAATCGCCAATATGCTCGATGTGCCCATCGGTACTATCAGGTCACGCTTGCATAGAGGACGTAATCTGCTGCGTCAACAGATTGCAAAATATGCATATAGAAAAGGCTACTCCGAAGAGCAGGGATAAGCAGCCACGCTACCCCATTTGGTAAGTATTTTTTAAAACTTTGCATGATTTAAGTGTCCCCATAACATGCAGAGCGCCAAGGAATAAGGAGTTAAGGCCAAGATAAATTTGAAATTCAGCCTAAAATTTGGTATCGTAATGTAAGCGCTTACATGGATTAAGTGAGCTTAACTAAATACCAAAAAATGGAGGGCGTAATGATAAAGCCTCTCTTTTCTACCGTTTTGATGTTGGTGTTACTATGGTGCTTTAACTTTTCATGGGTGGTAGCACAGGAAGGAACACATGCCAATTCTATCCAAGCCATTGCGGCAAGTCCGACTGGTGAAGAGGTGGCTACGGGAAGCCACAATATGTTGAATATATGGGATGCTGAAAATCAAGTTTTAAGACGCAGTATCAACGAACGGACACCATATGTACTTGATATCGATTTTAGTCCGGATCAAACGCATTACGCATTAACAAGTTACCGCAACATTCTGATATGGGATTACAGCGGACGTGAAATTCACGCACTTGGAGGGCACCGCGGGTTGGTTAGCGCGATATCATACAATTCCGATGGTTCGCGCATTGCAAGTGTAGCTGCTGATCAAACCTTAAGAATCTGGGATACGCAGAGTGGCGAGGAAGTCCGCGAAATTCCGGTTGATGCTCACCGGGTCGGAGCCATTCAATATCATCCGGAAGAGGATTTAATTGCCATTGGCCTCCGTGATGGTACTATTGCTCTTTTGGATGAAAACGGCGAAGAACAACAGCGATATACATCCGATAATGATGATATTCAGATTACCGATTTGAGCTGGTGCGGAGATGGCAGCAGGGTTTTCGCATCGGCTGATGACGGTTCGCTATTCGTTCTCGACGGACAAACCCTTGATGAAAACAACACGTTCTCAAACGATACCCAGGTTAATGCTTTGGAATGGTCGCCTGAACTTGACCGGCTTTTTACAGCTGATGATAATGGCAATGTGTATGGATGGGATCAGGAAGCCGGAACTATCGACCAGGAGTATTCCACGGGTGGTTCCGAATTGCATGATCTTGCGTTTTCCGTCAACCATAATTTATTGATTGCAGCCGGCGAGGATAGGGAGATCGCTCTTTGGAATCTGGATGACGGTTCTTCTGCGGGCGAGTTTGACGTTCAGGCAAATGATATCAATTTTGTGCACTACAGCCCTGATGGATCAAAAATCGTTACCAGCCATGATGATATGACCGTCCGCACGTGGTCTACTGAATCACAGGAAGAGTTGGCGGTCTTTGAAGGTCATACCGATCAGGTTAATACGGTAAGTTTCAGCCCGGACGGGTCGATTATTGCAAGTGGCGGAGATGATAACGATGGCTACATTTGGGATGCTGAGTCTGGAGAACTTTTGCATCACCTTGAAGGCCATTCCGGCGGGATTGAGGATATCGTTTTCCATCCGGAACAGGATCTTGTCGTAACCGGTAGTACCGACAACAATATTCGAATCTGGAGCACCCAAACCGGTGAAAACGTGAACACCGTTCGGGGGCACCAACATAATATCAACTCGGTTGCATTCAACGATGACGGATCTTTGCTCGGAACGGTCAGTGCAGACCGAAACGCGCACATCTGGGATTTTGAAAGCCTTGAGCGTATCGCAACATTAGAACATGATGATTATATCAACGACGGGGTGTTCAGTCCGGATGGACAGCAGTTTGTAACCGGCGGTTACCGGACTATTTCACTATGGGATGTATCCGCGGGAGAGATGACTGCTGAACATGAAGTCCACGACGACTGGATCAACACAGTGGATTTCAGTCATGACGGCAACTTCATCGCTTCCGGTGGAGCCGATTATACCGTTCGGGTTTGGAATGTCCAAAACGATGAGCTACATCACTCATTCGAAGCCCATACAAGTTATGTGAACAGCCTCGCATTTCATCCTTCTGAAGCACAGCTTGCAAGCGGTAGCCACGACCAAACCCTGCGGGTGTGGGACATCACCCAGGGAACCGATTTGTACACACTGAGTTTAGAATAGTTATACGCTGATTGACGTCACTCATCTCACGCGTACCGGTCCGGATGGAGGGTTAGGCCATCCGGACTTTTTTAAAATTAATACCTGTAAGACACTAATCATCTTTTCGCACAAACTCCACTTCCCGCGCCCTACCGGTGGATAGCTTAAACCGCTCCGCTTTTTCATTTTCAATAGCATCGAATACGAATTCCCAGCTTCCCATGCTCCATTTGTCTACTTCATCAAAAGAGAGTGAAGATTCATCTGAATGAGGCCGCTTCAGATAAAGTTTGCCGTTTTTTACTTTCAGCTCATAGGTCACATCCAGTTCATCATTATAAAAAGAGCCGGTGTAGGGTTGCATCCAAGCTTTAAGCTCTTCGTCCAGTAACTTTTCCGCCATCTCTTCAACAAGTGACTTAGCGTTGAAGCCGGATCTGTTGCTCATCACCACAACAGAAATGCCGTATTCCGGAAAGTAGCGCTGATAATGGGAATAGCCCATAAAGTCGGCGTCATGTCCGGCAAAATCCTGGCCTATCCAGGAACCGAGATGTAAACCGAAGGCATAATCTACCTCATCATCATTGTTATCTTTTGTACCCTTTTTCATGAGCAAGTCGCGGAAATCCGAGCCTTTGCCAAGCGGATC
>SLJN01000355.1 GCA_007135115.1 Balneolales bacterium | reverse complement strand
TTAAGTAGTTTTGAATGAGAATGCCCGACTATGCTTTGTGTTGAAAACCTGAAAAAATTATATAAAGCACAGTATTAACCAATGCGCATTTTCCAATGGTATAAAAACAAAACTTCCGGCTCAAAATCGGATTTGCCGTCGGAATGGAATATTCCGGAGAGCGAGGAAGATATCAATCAAGTTTTCAAGGTAGATTCTGGTTTACAATTCATTTACAAACACAGTTACCGCTGTGCCGTGTGTACGTTTTCCAAGAGCAGGGTGGAGCAGAATATTACCGAAAACTCCCGAAAAGCGATCTTTCATTTTGTAGATGTGATCCAAAATCGTGCTGTTTCTGACTACATTGCAAAGTTGAGCGGAATCCGGCATCAATCTCCACAGCTTTTGGTTATTGAAGGGGGAAAAGTTCTGCATCATGCATCTCATGGAGATATAACCGCCGACTTAATTGAAGATGCATTGCCAGCCAATTAGGTTACTCAGTAATGAGAATTGGATCAGGTTTTTCGAATCTTTTTTATGATCATTGGTGTTCAACTATCAATTCATAAGTGTGAATCGATAAGTAAAGCACTTTTGAGTTAATTGTGATTTGTTTATCCTCACGATCAAATCGCTTTAAATCGCAAAAAACTTAACTTCATTATGATTCATAAGAAAACTTGGCTTTCCGGTATAACAGGACTGCTAATAGTTATGATGGGTTGCCAGACCGAAGAAGCAGCTGAAGATGAACTTCCGGAAATTACAGCATTTACTAATCTCACCCTCTATGACGGTACAGACGCAGAACCGGTTGATGGGGTTCTGGTGATGGAAGAAGGGGAGATTACTTCAGCAGGGGAAGCCGGGGTTGTAGAACCACCCGAAATGGCAGAAGTTATAGATTTGGACGGGGCTTTTGTTATGCCGGGCCTCATTAATGCACATGGGCATGTTGGTGTCTCAGAAGGGTTAAATCACGGCGAGGATTATTACACCCGTGATAACATCCTGGAAGATTTAAATACCTACGCTGATTATGGCGTGACTACAGTTATCAGTTTAGGAGATTTCGGATTTGAAGGCACCGAAGTCCGCGATGAGCAGTACACCGAAGATCTCTCCCGGTCCCGCCTGTATGTTAGCGGTCCGGTCGTCGACGGGGAATCACCTGAAGAAGCGGTAGCCCAGGTTGAAGAAGCCGCTGAAAACGAAGTGGACTGGATCAAAATTCGTATTGATGACCAGCTTGGTGAAGGCGAAAAAATGGAGCCGGAAGTCTATCAGGCTGTGATTGATGCAGCAGAGGAAAACGGTCTTGAGGTCGCTGCGCATATCGTAGAGCGCGACGATGCCACCGATGTCATCGAAGCCGGTGCTTCCGTAATTGCACATAGCATTCGCGATACAGAAGTTGATTATACGGTAGTTCGCGCAATGCAGGAAAACGATATTTGCTATATTCCTACGCTGACCCGCGAGCTTTCCACTTTTGTTTATGCCGAGCGACCGGACTTTTTTGACGACCCTTTCTTTCAGCGCGGTGTGAGCAGTGATCTCATCAGTGAGCTGGAATCTGAAGAGGTACAACAGCGCTTTGCAGAAAGCGAGTCCGGCGAATACTTCAAGGAGCAGCTTCCGCTTGCGAAGGAAAACATGGAAACCATTCACGAATCTGCGGTAGACATTGTTTTTGGTACAGACAGCGGAATGCCGGCCCGTTTCCCCGGATTTTTTGAGCATAAAGAGTTAACCATGATGGAAGAAGCCGGTATGGAGCCCCATGATATTCTGTATTCTGCAACCGGTGGTGCTGCTGAGTGCATGGGACTTGAAGGTGTCGGCACCTTCGAGCGTGGCAATAGCGCCGATTTCATCGTTCTTGAGGAAGATCCCTTCGAAGATATTGAGAATACCCGGACAATCCAGCAAGTTTGGGTTGCAGGTAATCAGCTTGATATCGACTAAATAGTTTTCCACGCAGGACATTCATTGAAACCCGGGAAGTTGAAGTCGCTCAGCTTTCCGGGTTTTTTATTGCTGTCAACCCTGTTTACGCTATTTATGATGAATTGACCTCCGGCTTATCTAAAAAAGCGCTTCGAATGCCACCGCTCCTTCACGTGAAAAACTCTTTGAACTCTGTTAAATCAGCTGGATATAATGAATTAAGTTGTTGATTAACAATGTGTTTAAAAAGATAGTAGCAAAAGTAAAATCGCTTATGACGAAAATTCGCAAATTTCTTATACTACTGCGACCGCAAATTTAGCTCCGATACATTTTTGTTTGTAAGTATTGATTTCCGGAGCGGCGGCGGTTGGTTGTCTGAACAAGATTTTGTTACTTACACCAAATAAATCTTATCGGTAAAAATTATTAAAGCTTATTCGACATGGACAAAAAGGCAGAATTAAAGATTGATGGCGAAACCTATTACCTCCCTGTCGTCGAGGGAACGGAGCAAGAGCGCGGGTTAGACATCAGTAAACTACGCGCGGAGTCGGGGTGCATTACTCTCGATATTGGTTACAAAAACACCGGTTCTACTAAAAGTGATATCACGTTTATCAACGGAGAAGAAGGCATACTTCGATACCGTGGATATTCAATTGAAGAGCTATGTGAAAAGTCCAACTTCATTGAGGTTGCTTATCTGCTCATTTATGGTGAGCTGCCTACCAAAGAACAGTATGATGAATTTGAAAATGATATTCGCCGGCACACCATCATCCATGAAGATCTGAAACATTATTATGATGCTTATCCTCAGCGTGCGCATCCTATGGGAGTTTTGGCTTCAATGGTATCTTCGCTCTCGCTGTATTATCCGGAGTCGCTTGATCCCAATCCACCGGAAGATCAGATTGACCGTCACATTCGCCGATTGATTGCTAAAATCACGACGATTGCGGCGCAATCTTACAAAAACTCCATGGGGCATCCGATGATGTACCCGGATAATAAGCTCAATTATGCAGAGAACTTTCTGCACATGATGTTTGCTCTGCCCACCGAAAACTATGAAGTTAACCCAACATTGGCTCGGGCACTCGACATGCTGTTGATTCTGCATGCTGATCATGAGCAAAACTGTTCGGCTTCAACGGTTCGTATGGTAGGCTCTTCTCAGGCGAATATTTATGCGACCATTTCTGCCGGAATTTCTGCGCTTTGGGGACCGCTTCATGGCGGAGCAAACCAGGCGGTAATTGAAATGCTGGAAAAGATCAAAGAAGATGGTGGCGACTCTAAGAAGTGGATCGAAAAAGCCAAAGATAAAGACGACCCGTTCCGGTTGATGGGTTTTGGCCACCGGGTGTACAAAAACTTTGACCCCCGTGCTAAAATCATCAAATCAGAGTGCGATAAAGTGCTCGCGGAATTGAATGTGAATGAGCCGATCCTCGAAATTGCCAAAGAGCTTGAGGAGCATGCTCTAAGTGATGATTACTTTGCTGAGAAGAAGCTCTATCCAAATGTGGACTTTTATTCCGGCATCATGTATAAGGCGATGGGCATTCCTACCGAAATGTTCACGGTCCTTTTTGCAATCGGACGTCTGCCGGGCTGGATTGCGCAGTGGAAAGAAATGCGCGAAGGCAAAGAGCCGATCAACCGTCCACGCCAAATCTACACCGGATATAACGAACGCAGTTATAACCCGATAGATAAGCGAAGCTAAGTAGACTTATCTG
>SLJN01000223.1 GCA_007135115.1 Balneolales bacterium | reverse complement strand
GATACTTTTATTATCACAAGGCTTTTGAAAGCTATTCAAACCCGGATAAACCCGGTTTAGTATAGGCTGCAAAGCAAATATAAGTTAAAAGAGTTTAAACACTTATGAGGGTGCCAGGGGCATCTTGTCGATCATAGTCCGTTTCTGAACAATAGCCGGCTTTGAAAAATTTACTTTTATGTTCTATACCCGAATAAAATTATTTTGTGTAGACAAGTTTTCAAGTAAGCTTTGCAAAACCATCTATAATTGCATTTAAATTTATTCACTTCTAAAGCTTTATATGGGCAGGCAAAATAAATTAAAAAGAGAACTAAAACTATTTGATGTTTATGCAATCTGTACCGGAGCCATGTTTAGTTCCGGCTTCTTCTTGCTGCCGGGTATAGCAAGTGCAGAAGCGGGCCCATCAGTAATTCTGGCTTACTTCTTTGGCGGCGTGATGGTTTTACCGGCCATGTTGAGCGCAGCTGAATTAAGTACGGCACTTCCGAGAGCAGGAGGCCCTTATTATTTCCTGGACCGAAGTCTTGGTCCGATGGTTGGTACGGTAGCCGGACTCGGTACCTGGTTTGCACTCATTTTTAAAAGTGCCTTTGCTCTGGTAGGTATGGGCGCCTATCTGAATTTATTTTTTGATTTTAGTGTAACGGCACTTGCAGTGAGTCTCACCATTTTATTCATGCTGATGAATATCGTTGGAGTTAAAAAGACCAGCGGGCTTCAAAATATGTTAGTGGTGCTGCTGGTGGGGATACTTATACTTTTCGTATTTGAAGGCCTTCGGTATATGATGGCAGAAGGCATTACCGACATTCATGCCACACAAATGGATCCGATTATGCCTTTTGGGTGGGATGGATTGTTTGCAACCATAGGTTTAGTCTTTGTGTCGTATGCCGGGTTAACACAGGTATCAAGTGTGGCCGAAGAAGTGCAAAACCCCGAGTGGAATATTCCGCTTGGAATGATACTCTCGCTGTTAACAGCAACGACCATCTACGTTTTGGGCGTGTACATTTTGGTGGGTGTGATAGATGCCGAAGTGCTCAGGGAGGATTTAACTCCTGTGGCAACCGCTTCGGAGATCTTTTTCGACATCTACTCACCTCAGGTTGGTTTGCTGTTAGTAGTTGTGGCTGCTATTGCCGCTTTTGCGTCTACCGGTAATGCCGGTATTATGTCGGCAGCAAGATATCCTCTTGCCATGGCCCGGGATCAACTGATATGGAATAAACTTTCTCAGGTAGGCCGCTTTAATACCCCGACTTTATCCATAGTTTTGACATCAGCAGCGATGATCTTTTTTATTCTGGTGCTTGATGTTGAGGCCATTGCTAAACTCGCCAGTGCTTTCATGCTACTGATATTCGGCCTGCTCAATCTTGCTGTCGTTGTTATGCGGGAAAGTCATATTGAAACCTATGATCCCGGTTTTAACACGCCCTTATATCCCTGGACTCAAATTATCGGCATTTCTGCGAGTGTATTTTTGATCGTTCAGATAGGTATTCTGTCGATACTTTTTACACTCGGGGTGGTTTTAGCGTGCATATTCTGGTATCTGTATTTCGCAAAAGACCGCGTGCACCGGGATGGGGCCATTTATCATATTTTCGAACGACTGGGGCGACGCCGTTACGAAGAGCTTGATAAGGAGATGCTCAGCATCATGAAAGAGAAAGGACTTCGTGAAGGAGATCCGTTTGATCAGGTTATCGCGCGGGCTCATGTGATTGATATGAAAAAAGGATACCCTTTTGATAAAATGATCAATCAAGCTGCCAGGTCGCTTTCTGACCGGCTTCCGACTTCGGCCGAAGAACTTGCCGAATTACTCCCCACCAGTCCGGATGAATTGATAGAAGGATTTATTAAAGGTACCCACATGGGAGGAACGCCCATCGCTAACGGAGTTGCGATGCCGCACATGCGTATCCACAGTATTAAACATCCGGAGATGGTTCTGGTGCGTTGCCGAGAAGGCCTGCACCCCAAAGTTTGGGACGAATGGTATTCCCGGCATGAAGTTAAACAAAAAGTTTACGCGGTTATCTTTCTCGTCAGCCCGGATGAAAATCCTGCCCAGCATTTGAGGTTGCTTTCACAGTTTGCAAGCAGGGTGGAAGACAACGAATTTCTTTACGAGTGGCTAAGCGCTGAGAATGAACAGCAGCTCAAAGAAATACTGCTTAGGGACGACCGATTTTACTCAATCGTACTTGATAGAAACAAAGCGACTTCGGTCTTCATCGGCAAAAAAGTCAAAGAACTGGACATCCTTGAAGGCGGTCTCATCGCCATGATTAACCGTAATGGTCACATCATTGTACCCACCGGAAATACGGATTTAAAAGATGAAGACCGGCTTACCATCATCGGAGATGAGCGGCTTATATCCCGCTTGTATGTGCAGTTTGGCAGGGACGGAAAAGGGTAGCATCAAAAAAAATCAAAAAATTTGTGATGGGGTGACACTATGCTGTCACTCCTGAGCTGTAGTTTTCATATAAATCTTCAACAAAACTGAGGTTTATTATGAACACAGCACTCGCATATTTCGATGAATCGCCACTGAAAAAGGTAGATCAGGAAAAGCTTCGCAAACCTGAAGCGGAGTATTCTACCGTGCTTGAATTACTGGGTTGGGATGACTTACCCGGTGTCTTATTGGAAGTAATCTCCGATGAATTGGAGTCCTACGAAGAACAAATCCGTGAAGGTTACTGTGTGATGGATCAGGATGTGCTTGCGCGCCGCCATCGCATCCGTTACTGGATAAATGCTTACCGTGATGGCATTTGCAGTCTTGCAGATACCATAGAGCGTATTCAGAGCTGATCTATCGGGTGATTATAGTATCCGGAATAAATGGCCACCAGTACCAGGTAGTTGATTACCGGAAATTTGAGCCACTGAGGCAAGTGCTCAATATAGTGATGCAAACGCAGTGTAGCAGGATGAAGCCATGGTCGCAGAAGCATTCCTTTTAATTCCTTTGTGGTGATATGCTCAAAGAAGTATAGGAATTTGCTTTCCGGATGCTTTTCAACCAAATAGGGCAGGTTTTCATTGCCAAAATGATACATATCCAGCAGAGCGGCATCTAATGATTTTTCACTGTTGGCGTAAGCTACGGCTTGGTGATTCGCTTTGACATCCGGTCGAATTCGCTTCCAGAGGCGGAAAGCCAGTTCGGTATCGCCTCCGCCATAGCTTTTCATTTCGGGATCCTGACCACCGACTCGCTGAAACCATTCGGCGGGCATCGCGCAATTTCCCGTAACCATATAATTGAATGGAATACTCGATCTGTGATGAAACTTACCGCGACCGCGAGTTTCCAGATATTGAGCCCACAGATTATCAGACTGATCATAATAGTTGATATGACCGACCGAGACGCACTCCGATGATTTTAACAGCGCATAATGCTCGGCAAGCAAACGGGTAGAAGCGCGCAGATCACTATCAAGGAAACAAATATAGGGAGCGGACAGGTGTGATAGAGCAAGGTTTCTTGCGGCATTTCTTCCGTAGTTTTTCCCGTCGCTATGCTCAGTGATAACCAATTCAAACGGAAAGGAAGCACTTTCGAGCTTCTGCCGAGTGTCATCAGTAGACCCGTCTATACACACCAAAACCCTGAACTTAATAAGGGATTGATGTTTCAGGCTATCCAGGCATGCCAACAATTCTTCCGCATTGTCGTAGGTCGGGATAATAACGTCAAAAAGGGGTGTATCAGACATCAATACGGATGTTCTGGTCTTTCGGTGTTTGGGTTTTATTGATTACGGCGGAATATAGCTCAAAAAGCCGGTGACTTTGTTTATGAGCATCGAAGGCGTTTTCTGCAATTTGACGCCCATACCTGCCCATCGGTTCCCATAGATCCGGGTGATCTATCAGATAACGCAAATGGGTGGCCAACTGATCGGTGTCTCTTTCCTCAGCAAGCAAACCGTTTTTTTCATGATGAACGATATTCGGGATGTCACAGTGATTGGAGCTCACGATCGGCATTCCGGTAGCCGCCATTTCGGTTAACACCACCGGTGCTCCGCCTTCGGTATCGCCATCCGAAGCAGTTACACTTGGGGATAAGAAAATATGATGGTTTAGCGCTTCTTCAATCAACCGGTCATGGGGTTGGAAGCCAAGGTGGGTGATCAGCGGCTTGAGGTCCGGACTTTCCATCAATTCCCGGATTTTCCGGGCTTCTTTTTTGTTGGAATCGTTTTGATTGGCATCCCCGATTATCGTCACGGATATATCGTATTCATCAACCAGATTTCGGATTGCTTCTAAAGCGTAGGAGATCCCTTTCTTTTCCCGGAAAGATCCGGCTATCAGGATGCGAGTATGCTCAGTGTCGGGTATTCGCTTTTTGAATGGTATCGAATCCAATTCTATTCCCAGATGATGAACAACGATTTTTTCCGGCGGACACCCCAGTTCCCGCACTTTTTGTTTCATGTGGGGACCTTCGCACAAAACGAGAGAGGTATAGTCGAACAATTTTGGATAACGCTTGTACCACACAGGCCGCTGCCGTGGAAGAAAGTTGATATCCAGGCCGTAAAAAGTTGTGATCAGTGGGATGCTTTCAGCTTTGGCCGCCGGAAGGAGCTCCCAGGCCATATTGCCGAAATGTCCGTGGATTACATCAAAAGAATGTTCGCGTAGCGTTTTTCGCAAATGACGGGAATATCTTCCAAGTCCGGCCTTTCGCAGATAAAAGTTGATTCGGGATGAAATAAAGGATTCATCCTCCAGGCAATACATATTCGGCAGATCGTAGCCGGAGTCGGTTATACGCCGGTCACAGTATATGGCTGATTGAACGGATTTAGGCAAATATTTAACCTGATTGTAGAGCCATGACATCGTCAAAGGCAGCCATACGTGATAGCTGTGAAGTATTTGTAGCTCTGACTTTTTATCCATCACCAGAAACCTTTACCCGAATACGGCTGAGGGTTGATTTCAGCTTGCCTGCAGCATTGATAAACCTGCTTCGGCTGTCAAATACCGGTGCAGGGGCTTTAGTTGCACCGAAACTTTCTTTAAATCGCTCTATACCTGCAACACCTCCGCTTGGATTGAAATCAAAAAACTTCAATTGGTTTTTAATCGCATCTTTAATAATGGTGCTGATGAGCAGGTTCATAGGCCGAAGTTCCTGGTGGGATTCAGAAGTTGCCCCATTCCAATAAACACAACTCTGGGGACTATAGAGGCAAAGGGCGCCGGCAACCAATTGATCATCCGCAGAATAGGCAAGCCAGAGTTTGGCGTACGTTTTTTCGGTTGATCGAAGCGCATCAAACAAAGGAAAAGGATAAATCACCGAAGGAGGGGGCGACCAACGTTGCGTATTCTGGAGGTAGAGTTCGTGATACTCTTTCCATTCTTCCGGATACTTTGCCGGGAAAACGGAGACCCCGTTGTTTCGGGCTTTTCTTACTTTGCGGGCAATGCCTGATTTCCCTTTTTCCCATTGCTCGTTAATGGCCTCCAATCCCTGAGTCAAGTCCAGGCGATGCGTATAATCCGGTTTGATGAAATCCGGCGATGGATCCGGAGCACATTCCGGCGGGATCCGCCAGGACAGATTCGGGAAATTATCTGCCAATGACCGGATTTGCTTGGAGGTCAACTTATTGCATGATGACTCCGATTGTAACATACCACCAAACGTTCCAGCACAACTCGATGCCGTTCTGGTGATTCCGTAGGAGGATGTTGTCAGAACCGGGAAAATTCCGAGGGAGCTATCTTCATCATCGAATACTTCGTAAGCACGGGCCGATCCACCCTGTAATTCAGCCCAAATTTCAAACCACTTTGGTGACTGGAAATAGGTTGTACGATAGCCACCTTGCCAGGATTTTTCCCATTCCGTCTTTGATATTTCATTCAGTTTAATCACAAATAAGCTTAGGGTTATAAACGCTTTTGATCAAACTTCTTTTTGTTTATAAGACATGATATAATGCGCATACAGGTATTCAATGGCGAGTGCTTCATAACCTTTCCAGTTTTTAATCATTTCCAGAAATTCATCCTCTGTTGTGTGCTCGGGATCGCCTCCGTAGCTCAATATGATCCAACGGCGAACCCCTTTTTCCATTCCTTTTTGCCAATGACTCGGGAAAACAGCATCCGTACGGGTTCGAAACAGCATTAAGTCCTGCGCGGCAATCGGTCCGATTCCACGTATTCCTGTTACCGTTTCATAATATTGCTGTGGGGGAAGGGTTTCGAGCTGTTTTTCGGTTAGTTGTTTGTGGGTGAACAAGCCGGCAAGTTCAGTCAAATATTCGCCTTTGCGTTTGGATAGGCCGTACTGTTTCATTTTTTCAGGATCACCCGTCTCAACGCGTTCCGGACGGGGCCATGCGGGTATCATCTCACCTTTAAAGTCAAACCTTGTTGCATACGCCGCCCGGAAATCATGAACCATGCGCCGTGCCGTGGGTTTATGCTTAATCTGCATCTTGATAATCCTATTGGTGGCATCCTCAAAAAAAGTAGCCTGGCTCATCCGTTTAAATCCATAGAACTCTTGGAAAAGAGGAGCCAAAACCGGATCGTCACTTGCTTGATCATACAGGGGGTTAATATCAATACCGGTTCCGAGAATACGGGCAAGATAACCGTTCGCCTCGGTTTTTTGATCTTCGGTGAGATCTTCTGTGCAACGAATGAGAAATTCAGGCTGGTCCGGGTCACCATTAAAGAGGATGGTTACAAGAATATCACCGGAAGAAAGGGGGAGACTTCTTGTAAAACCGTCTTCAAAAATGCGTTCCGGGTGGTGTTCGAAATCGAAGTAACTGTCAATATCCAGGCAGAGTGTGAAGTCGTGGGGTGGGGTTGACGGCAGCTTCCAGCTTGTGGGCATCTATCGGTTGTTTGATTGTTTGGCTGTTTGAAATGGTTTTGTGATCTGACAAGTCATCTTGCAGACACTACTTAATATCTGACGGATTCTCTTTGTGAGAATAAATTACGACCCGAATATAGGATCACATCATCAAACAAACACCAAACAATCAAACATTCATGCCGATCGTGCGGTTTATTCATTGTCATGATCATCAGTAAGCCAGGGCAGATGCTTCTCGTCGCGGATCGGCGCCGGTTCTGAGGGCACCGCTATCGGGATCTTTCATGATAACTTGCATACCCCCGAAAACCGGTGTCCAGCCTTCGTAGATGTTTAAATCATGGTTTCGGTTTCGCAATGCCATGCGAATCTCGGGTAAAATTCGACTTTCCATGGCGACTTCCAGTCCGTCGTAACTGCGAAACCGCGGAGCTTCAACGGCTTCCTGTGGAGACATCTCGAAACTGTAAAGGTTGTGAAGCACTTGAACCTTGAATTGGGTTTGTCCGTCACCGCCCGGAGTTCCGGTGATGGCTTTAAAATCACCAACCTGATCGGTAATGAGTGAGGATGAAAGGGTATGAAATGGCCGTTTTTCGGGCTCAATTTGATTGGGATGATCCTCTTCGAGTGTGAACCCGGCACCTCTGTTCTGCAAGACCAGTCCCGTCTCCGGTTCCACTAGTTTTGATCCAAAACTGGAAAAGATGCTCTGAATCCAGCTTACCGCATTGCCTTCCTCATCTACAGCCATAAGATAAACCGTGTCACCATCACCTTCTGCTACGTCATGGGCCAGGTCGTCATTGATGCCAGGTTCTACATCTTCAGCAGCAACAGAGCCGATTTGGTCTACTCGGTTTTGGAGGTAATCGCTGTCCAAAAGATCATCAACCGGAATATCTTCAAAATCAGGATCCGCAATCCAGCGATCGCGATCGGCAAAAGCAAGTTTTTTGATTTCAATCAGGTGATGCAGATAGTCCGCAGAATTATGGTCCATATTTTTGACATCTGCATACTCGGTCATCTTGAGCTGCATCGGGAGAGCAATAGCTTGCGTGTTGGGAGGGAAGGCATAGACGTTATTTCCCATAAACTCGGTTTCAAGCGGATCTACCCAATTTGCGGAATGGTTTTCAAAATCGACACGCCGCAGATAGCCGCCTTCTTGTTCAATGAATTCTGCTATGAGTTGACCAATTGAACCGCCATACATGGCATCCGGACCCTCATCGGCAAGCGTTTGAAGGGTTTGAGCGAGAGCCGGGTTTTTCAGGATTTCTCCTTCCCGGAGTGGTTCTCCGTCGGGCATGAAGATGTCCTGACCCGCCTGATTGAGTTCTTCGGTGACTGTTTCAAAGTCCCGAACAAGGGTAGGAGTTACCGCAAATCCATCTTCGGCATACTCAATAGCTGGCTGTAGCGCTTCTGAGAAGGAGATGGTTCCGTGCCTTTCAAGTGCTTCATACCAGGCGGATATGGCTCCGGGAACGGTTACGGCAAGAGCACCTTCCATTGGAATTTCATCTTCACCAGCTTCTTCGAAGAAATCGAGAGAAGCAAGCTCACCGGATCTTCCGCTACCATTCAAAGCAGTAACTTCTCCGGAATTATCGTCATAAAATATACCGAAGGCATCACCGCCAACCCCGTTCATGTGTGGCCGGACAACGGTTAAAATGGCGGCCATGGTGACCGCAGCATCGGTAGCATTTCCACCTTCCCGCATCACTTCCTGTCCCGCTCTTGTGGCCAGTGGGTGTCCGGACACTACTGCCGCATTTTGGCCGGAAGCTTCACTTCGGTTGTAAGGTGCGTAAGACTCATAGGCTTCATCCACAATCTCTCTGGTATCCGGTCCGCCACAAGATAGCATTAAAGCTGAGATGATCAGGGTGATGAAAAAATGGTGTGGCTTTGTAAGTAGTTCTGGCATATCGGTGAAACTATTGATTATTAAAAACTCGGAGCTACTCTTCTAAATAAGAATGTATCGGAAAATGATCAAATGATATCAGAGGAATGAGATTCGGATTGACTTTAACAATATAATGGAAGCCCTTTTCTGTTAAATTTGAGGCGATTTTCCCGTATAAAATGTTTAGTTTCACTGTTACATTCAAAAACACAGACGGCTCAATATAGATGTTGCAAGGTGATGTACGTGGTAACTCACAGCCTGCTCTGGGTTCAAGAATGTTATTGACAAGTGAAAATAATCAACAAACTACCAGTTCGCGTTATGGTTACTTTGAAACCGTTCAATGTGGAAAATGCCAAAACCCACTTTGAATGGAATAATGATGAAGAGCTGAATTATTACGATTCGGACTTACCCCATCAGGCCGAAAGTTTTGACTCATTCATAACAAGAGTCAATAAAATCCTGAACAGTGACATTAAATCGTTTGAATGGCTTGAAGTTCATACAGATGAAGAATCACCACGGCTCATAGGTATCATCGATATCTATAATATCGATCTGCATAATAAAAGATGTGATTTGGATTGCACGATAGCCGACCGAAGCTATCGAGGCAAAGGCTATGGAAAAGCAGCACTTTATGAAGCTTTAACGTACTGTTATGATATCCTGGGGATGCAAAAAGTTAATGCCTACGCTTTTGACTTTAATTCCAAATGGATGCATATCATGAAACAGCAGGGGTTTATGGAAGAAGGTGTGCTACGGAACCACACCTTTAAAGAGACTAAACTCCATGACAAACACATCTTTGGAATCTTAAAAGAAGAGTTTGAAGAGATACGCTCAAATAAGTTTCCTGTTAATCAAGCAGGATAATTAGTACTTGTAAGAAAAGAGGTAGTGTCGTAAGAAAACGCCAAGATCAAGGCGCGTGAAGTCCCAAAAAGCGCAGTGTAGATAGCGTACTCGAGCATTCTTGGGACGAGCGGAACGTCGATATTGGCGTTTTCTTACAGACACTAATTAGCGGGCGTCATCTACATCACCGGATGTATACGGATTGAATATGCCGTAATCTTCAGGGTTAAAATCGGCGAGATTGAAGAAGTGTTCCCAGGCTTCAGGACTGTTGCCTTCTTCATCAACCCAGCTAATGTGGCTTTGTTTAATTAGCCCCACAACCCGTTTGGCATATTCAATTCGTTCTTGCTGATCTTCAATTCTGGGAATGGCCTCAATCATGAGATCCAGATTTAATCCGCAATCGTAGTCTTTAGGTTTTCGAGTTGGTAGAAACATCGTGTAAATATTAGTGATTTATAAATTGTTAAGCTCGTTAACTTGAACACCCTGATAATAAAACTTGAGTATTTCCTCGTAGCCCCATCCGGATAAGCCTAATCCTTTAGCTCCCCACTGGCATAATCCGATTCCGTGTCCCATCCCTTTACCGTCAAAAATTAACTTGTTGGGCAGCCGCTCTAACGAAAATCGCATGCTTCTAAGTGCATAAGGTCCGAACACAGCATTTACATGTTGCCGGAAACCTACTCCCGATACTTTTATAGGATATTCTTTATCTGCAACATGCAGATAAACGGACTTCCACCGATCGGAACCGTCTTCATCACCAAGTTCAATCGACCTCAAGTCATAGCCGATGTGATTTCCGACTTTCTGGTAAAATTCTTCTGAATCAATGGAAAAGACCCACTGAAAATGGGGTGAAAGTTGACATGCACCACCGTCAGCAACTCTATTAAGATAAGGAAGATCCTGACCATCCCAATAGCCTTTATTTGATGATGTAGCTCCACCACAGGTACTTGAGTAAGCGGCAAGAATGAGCTCATCATTGTAGGTTAAAACCTGACCTTCAGTAGCTGTGGCTGCTTCCTCAAATCGTTCACCGGAGTTAAGCACACCCAAATAAACCTGGTTCATGGTATGGTCAACCAGATCATAGCTTCGGTTATCAGAACTTTGTTCTATAAGCCAGAGTGCATAAGTTCGTGCAATTACAGCTTGAGATTTGAGAGCCTGGGGTTCATCAAAATTCATTTCTGCGCCTACGACTCCACTTATATAGGTCTCCAGGTCCGTTTTATTCAAAATTTTTAATCCCGATTCATCAGCAGCGATTCGTAATTTATCCGGATATTTTTGGGGTTGTAAGTCAGGGTGATCAACAGAAATTAAAGCATTTTCATCCACTAACAGGCTAAGAGAATCGTTGATGACCTTGGTGTCGTTCGATTTTAACCGAACGCGATTACCTTCAGATGACAGTTCAATTGAGCCATCAGATGAGTTGACCTGAGTTTCCTGACCATTTTGATCAATCACGGTTATGTGAGTCGCTTCTGTGTTCAACTTTACGGAAGCGGTCGGCTCATTCTCAAAAAGTCGAATGGTGATATTATCAACCTCATGGGCATTGCCATTCAATGAGAAAAGCGCGACCATTAGTGAGTTGACGATAAGCGTTATGAAAACAAAGAAGCCGATGAGCTAAGTCTTCTGATTTTTTACTTTAATGAAACTTGTTTGGTACGGTCGAGTACGTCCGGATTAGGTTTGCCGTAGATTCTGAAACTACTCAACTGCCGCAAGTATTTAAATTGCAAATATTCAATCTGTAAACGTAAGCGCTAAAGATAGGTGGGTTATGTGGTATAAATCAATTCTCGAGTCAATTGGCAATACTCCGATGGTGCAGCTCAACAAGGTGACAGAAGCTTTAAAGCCGACGATTCTGACTAAAGTTGAATATTTTAATCCGGGTCAGAGTGTTAAAGATCGTATTGCACTAAAAATGATTGAAGATGCCGAAAAGTCCGGCAAGTTAAAACCCGGATCAACTATTATTGAGGGAACTTCCGGAAATACGGGAATGGGACTTGCGCTTGCAGCAGCCGTAAAAGGATATAACTGTATTTTTACAACGACCGACAAACAAAGCATGGAGAAAGTGAATCTGCTCCGTGCCTTAGGTGCAGAAGTGAAAATCTGCCCGACCAATGTCGAAGCTGATGACCCGCGAAGCTATTATTCGGTGGCAAAGCGCCTGAATGAAGAGATTCCGAATTCATTTTATCCAAATCAGTATGATAATCCGAGTAACACACAGGCTCATTACGAAACCACTGGCCCGGAAATCTGGCAGCAAACGGAAGGGAAAATTACGCATTTCGTAGCCGGTGTCGGTACGGGGGGCACTATCTCGGGTACTGCTAAGTATTTGAAGGAACAAAATCCAAATATAAAAGTGATTGGCGTGGACTCGGTTGGGTCTGTACTTGATAGCTACTTCCGAACCGGAAAGTTTGATGAATCCAAGATAGAGCCGTATCTGACTGAAGGAATCGGTGAAGATATCATCCCCAAAAATATTGATTTTTCCATTATCGACGAGTTCATTCAATGCCCGGATCGCGAGGCTTTTCTGACTACTCGTGCTTTGGCCAAAAAAGAGGGTTTGTTTATCGGCGGATCATGCGGTGCTGCCGTTTGGGGGGCAATGCAGTATGCCCGAAATGCTAAACTCGGCAAGAATGATCTCATGGTTGTGCTGCTTCCTGATTCCGGAACCCGATATGTTTCCAAGATTTACAATGATGAATGGATGGTAAGCAATGGCTTTCTGGAGGATACACCTCAGTACAATGCTGAAGACGTGCTGAAAATCAAACCGAATAAGTCCCGGAAACTTGTTACCGTCGATGCCAACCAAAGTATCGGGGATGCCATTGCACTACTGAATGATTATAAGATTTCTCAGGTACCTGTGATGGACGGTGAAAATGTCGTAGGAAGCCTTCATGAAAACAGGATTCTTAACATTCTGTTAGAGGAACCCGGGTCCAAGAAAATGAAGGTGAGTGAAATAATGGGAGAGCCATTTCCAATCGTGCCTTCCGACGTTCGGGTCGATCAGCTTACCAAAATGCTTGATGCCAATAACTCAGCCGTATTGATAAGCCTCGGAAACGGCGAATATAATGTTTTAACACGGCAAGACCTGATTCATGCATTGTCTCAGGAGCCAGAACAAGAAGTACAAAACTGATTTTTTCCCTATGGATGAACAACAGAAAAAAGGGCAAAAGCTCGAAATTGAACTGAGTAAAGAAGAGGCCAGTGGAACGTATTCAAATCTGGTTATGATTACACACTCTTCGTCTGAATTTATTTTCGATTTTGTGTCTGTAATGCCAGGTGTTCCAAAAGCTAAAGTCCAAAAACGCATGATTCTCACTCCGGAACATGCAAAACGGTTAGCAAATGCTCTAAATGATAATATCCAGCGTTACGAAGAAGCTCATGGTGAGATAAAAGTTAAGAGCAAGGAGGAACATACCCCGCCTTTTAATTACCGTGGGCCATTACCTGAGGCCTGATTACAGCATTAGCTTATTATACCGGGTAGAAGTCCGGTCTGAATACAGAAGGTTTCGTGCATGATGATCGCATTGGCATCATTGTACGAAACCTTTTTTTATATTCTTTCACCAAAAGTGGGTTTTAAAAAGCCTTCTAAAAGTTGAACTAATCACTTAAGAATTTCCACAATTACTTCTTCATGGATTTAGATATCGAGACCATTTACGAAATTATTGGATTTATTGGCTCAGCACTGATTGTCACCTCTTTGATGATGAGTGCGATTGTCAAGCTTCGGGTCATTAATATGATCGGGGCCGGCACTTTTTCTCTTTACGGGATCTTGATTGGCTCGGTACCCGTTGCTGCCATGAATGGGTTTATCGTACTCATTAACATTTATTATCTGAGCCGAATGCTGGGGGCAAAGGAGTATTTTACGCTGTTAAGAGTTAAGAGCGAAAACCGCTATTTGGACTACTTTCTTGATTTTCATAGAAAAGATATCGATAAATATCAGCCGGGCTTTTCATTTAATCCGGATGAATCCGATATGTGTATATTCGTTT
>SLJN01000119.1 GCA_007135115.1 Balneolales bacterium | reverse complement strand
GGAAGGCAAAGCCACTTGAGGATAGCATCATTCAAGAGTTTAAAAAAGAATGTGAAAACAGGGGTTTCCACACGGGTAATATACTCCCACATGCAAGCTATCTGATAAATCCCGGAGCACCTGATCCGGAAAAGCTGGAAAAATCAAGAGCTGCACTTCTGGATGAGATGAAAAGATGTGAACAACTTGGGATCGGCATGCTGAACTTTCACCCGGGAAGTCATTTGAAGAAAATCTCACCGGAAGAGTGTATTTCGATGATAGCTGATACGGTCAATTATGTTCTTGACGAAACTCAAAATGTCATGGCTGTTCTTGAAAACACTGCGGGTCAGGGTACAAACCTGGGATGGCATTTTGACCAGCTTGCGGCCATTATAGATCAGGTGGAATATAAAAACCGGGTTGGTGTTTGTTTGGATACCTGTCATGCCCATGCCGCCGGCTATGACATTACGTCTGAGTCTGTTTATGAAAAAACCATGCAAGATCTCATAAATACAGTAGGCCAGGAAAAACTGGTGGGGATACACTTAAATGATGCCAAATCGGAGTTGAACAGTCGCAAAGACCGCCATGCACCCATAGGAAAAGGAACGATGGGTGAACTCCCCTTTAAATTATTGATGAATGATGATCGACTTGATCGCATCCCGATGATCCTCGAAACACCTGAGCCGGAAAATTGGGCCACCGAAATTGATTGGTTACAAAAACAGGTGGATTAGATGAAGGTTTTGTAAATCGTCAAGAATTAAATTGTTTGGCTCACAGATTATTGTTAATGAAAGTTGCAATTTTATAACTGATTGATAGTTTATGGATTATATACGTTTATAAATGCACATATAACGCAATAGCTGTTGGAATTAAATCAACACAAAACCGGGAAATATAAGTTTACATGAGTTTTATAGTAATAGTGTAGGGGTGGCTTTGTAAACCATCCCATTTTATTTAATAGTTTTTGATTCAAGTTGCCGAATTAATGTTAAGATATCTTTAGTGAACTGTTGTAGGAGGCTTTG
This sequence comes from Balneolales bacterium, assembly GCA_007135115.1. GTDB lineage: Bacteria > Bacteroidota > Rhodothermia > Balneolales > Natronogracilivirgulaceae > SLJN01. The sequence continues at coordinate 2,660 of SLJN01000119.1, read as the reverse complement.
AAATGCCGGATTGGAGAATTGGGTTTTGAGGATTGAAGTATTAAACCCATTTCCGGAAATACCAGCGCTACAACTTTATATTCTTTAATTTATATTAGATATGAAAAAAGCAGCAATATTTGTAGATGGTTCAAATATGTTATACACCCAGAAAGACCTTGGGTGGTATATTGATTGGTTAAAATTGAAAAATTTTTTTAGCGAGCACTATGAACTCATTTCGGCACGCTACTACGTCGCACTGCGCCATAATCCAACCGATGAGCAGCGAAAATTTCAGCAGTTTTTAGCTACCAATGGCTTCGCCATTACCTCAAAGCAACTCAAAGAAATAACGGATCGATCTGGAGGCAAGGTTTTTAAAGGCAATCTCGATATTGAACTTGTTGTCGATTGTCTTACTTCTATCGATCAATTTGATGTTGCTATACTCCTGTCAGGCGACGGAGATTTTCTTCCTTTGATACGCGCATTGCGCTCTTCCGGAAAACAAGTAAAACTATATTCAACAAGGGGCTTTAGTGCTATCGAACTGGTTTCAGAGCTGGGGATGGATTATCAGGATTTAAATGAGATTCGCGAACAAATTGAGTTTGAACAAAAAGCACGGCCACCGGTGCAAAGTCATCAGTTTCTTCAGGAAGATATCGATGAAATCAATAATGCGCATTACGACGGGTATCCAAAAATTGGTGATGTGTTCATCGGCAAGCCAAGCAACATCAAAAACTACGGCATATTTCTAAACAACCCGTGGGATGTGAAAGTGTTGTTACACATCAGTCAGCTCGGAATTGACTTTTATATTGAAGATCTCACGGCCCTTGTCCACGAAGAGGATCATTTTATGGTGGAAGTGATTCACGTCAACGAAGATCGTGAGGTAACTGAGGTGGGAGTTCGGCTTTACGATGAAGATATGATGGATGTTCTCGCCTACCGTGCTGATACACAGTATCAAGCCGGCTAAATTATCGATCAACCACGAAACTGGACTCTGCCGTTTTCATTTCATCCGGCAGGGATTCCATGATATTTTTGGCAAGCTGGTCGGTTAGCTCAGTTTTCAAGTGACCCTTGTTTACCACAAGGCTGACCTCTCTAACCGGACTCGGCTCTTTAAATCGCCGGATTCTTCGCGTTTGTGCAGCAGTGAGATCATAGGTTGAAAGCTCCGGTAAAACGGTGATCCCGTCATTCATTTCGACAATACGCTTCAAGGTCTCAATACTGTCGGCAGAATATTCAATTTTTCGAGGCACTTCTTCAGCTCCGGAATCCTGGCACAGGTTAATCACCTGGGAGCGCAAACAGTGAACATCGTGGATCAACATAACCTCATTCAGGTCAAGTTCTTTAAGGCCGATATCTTTATTTGCTGATAGGGGATGATCGTCAGACAAATAAACGACAAAAGATTCGTAAAACAGCGGATGTTCTTCGATATGCTCTTCGTTTGATGGCGTGACCATCAGCCCTGCGTCAATTTGCTCGCGCTTTAGACTATCCAGCAGTTCGTCGGTGGGAAGCTCAGAAATGGTGAGCTTAACATCCGGAAACTCGCGGGAAAAACCGGAAATAAAAAAAGGTAGCAGGTAGGGGGCCAATGTCGGAATCACTGCAAGGCGTAAATGCTGTTTCAGCTGATCTTTTTGTCGCCTTGCAATCTTTTGAATGCGCTCAGCCTCACGTAACACCACGCGTGCTTGCTGGATAATCTGCTCGCCTGCAAGCGTTGGTACAACCGGATAATGATCCCGTTTAAACAATGTAAGCTCCAGCTCTTCTTCAAGCTTCTGAATTTGCATGCTGAGGCTCGGTTGAGATATGTAACATACTTCGGCAGCCGTGGCAAAACGCCGGTGAGTGTCAACCGCAATAAGGTATTTAAGTTGTGTTAGGGTCATACTATAGGTTTTTCTTATAATGATATAGCAATTATTGATTTTTCCTATTAAGATGCAAGGGATATATTCACAGTTGCATTAGTAGAAAAGGTTAGATTCATAACCCGAAAAGATGCAGGGGTAAGCGATTTTGATAGTAGCTTTTTGCGCTGCTTACTTAAGTTTTTTTAGAAGTGATAAACCAGCCAACAGAAGCCTGATCTGTTGGCATTGAGAACCAACAGCATAAGCCGGATGCCTGATACGCATCCGGCTTTTTTAATTTAAAAAATTGCGGGAAAAATGCATCCGCATGAACTCATTTTTCGAAAAACCTATACCCCTTCTTGCTTTTTATAGGGATTAGATGCAGATTATTCACAGGTTAGGGCTTGGAGGATATGAATTTTCTGTGTTACGGTTACAGTGTAATCAGATAAATGATAGTTTTAAAAGCTATCCGTGAAGATTTACCCAATGCAGTCTTATGTATGATTTTTTGCTGAAAAAAAAGGTGGGTTTACTCACGATAATCTTAATTACAGGCCTGAGCGCAACTCCGGTCAAAAGCCAACAGTATTTTGATCAAATTGAAGCCGGACTTGCATTGCAGCATGACTTCAGTGTCATCCCGTTTAAGCCGCAAACCTCTGTAGTTCCGGAAGTTTTATTTTCAGGATGGATTTGGCAGCTTACCGATCACTCCCACCTCAGATGGAGTGTGTACGGGAATTACAGGCATGAAGATCTCAGCTTGGGAACCATCTATGATTC
>SLJN01000215.1 GCA_007135115.1 Balneolales bacterium | reverse complement strand
GTCCTGCACCGCAGGCAGGTCATTACCGAAGATACCTTAGAAAAACTGCTGCACGAACTCGACCACCAAAGCAGAAAAATCGTCAACTTTCGAAAAACTCTTGAACGCTGAGTGCATGGTGCATAGGGCATAGCGGTTTTATCGCTTAGCGCTATGCACCTTGCGCCCTGCGAAAAATCCAAAATCATGAAAACACTACTCACCATATCCTGGAGAAATATTTGGCGCCACCCGGCACGTAGTTCGGTTTTATTGGCCGCCATAATTGTTGGTTTATGGGCCGGGGTTATGGCCGTCGGTACGATGAACGGCATGATCCAGCAGCGCACTGACCATGTGATAAACAGCGAGCTCACCCACGTACAAGTTCATCATCCTGAATTTCTGAGCGAGGGCTACTCGTGGATGCATATTCCTGATCACGATAACATAAAATCCTGGCTGGATGATGACGAGCGGGTCGCCTCACATACTTCCCGGGTGCTGACCGATGGTATGCTGCAATCTCCCGTAAAAACCTCAGGCATCAGGATTCGCGGTATTGATGTGGAATCCGAAAGCCGAACAACGACCTTTCATGAAAATATAGTGGAAGGGGATTATCTGGATACCGACATGCGGAACCCTGTTATCATCGGCCGGCGACTGGCCGAAGAGCACAACCTGGATCTCGGTCACCGCATCGTACTCACGTTTGAGGATGTCAACAATGAGCTGAATTCCGGCTCATTCAACATCGCAGGTTTTTTCGAGTCGGCTTCGGCTGATTACGACAAACGCAATGTGCTCATCCGCTCGGGTGACTTTCTGGCACTATTGTCGGATCAACCGGTGTATCACGAAATCGCGATGATGCTCGAAGATGATGCCTACGCCTCCTCGGTGGCATCCGACCTGAATAACGAATTTCCGGATATTCACGCCCAGACCTGGAGTCAGCTTTCCCCCGAGCTCAATATGATGGTTCAGATGGGAGGCAGCATGACCTATATCATTACGATGATCATCATGATCGCTCTCGCTTTCGGAATTCTGAACACCATGCTTATGGCACTGTTCGAGCGGATGCGCGAACTCGGAATGCTGATATCCATCGGGATGAGCAGACTGCGGGTGTTTACGATGATCATGATGGAATCAGTCATGCTGAGTATAACCGGAGCTATCGCGGGGATGCTTCTGGCGCGGGCAAGCCTGTATTACTTCAGGGACACCGGCATCAATCTTGAAATTTTTGCCGACGCCCAGGGCTTTGCCGAAATCGGATTTGATCACATCATCTACCCGATTATGTCAACTGCTGAGTACACCGGGATTTTAGCTGTGGTGATTTTTATAACCCTTCTGGCATCACTCTATCCGGCATTCAAAGCAATCAGAATCAATCCGCTGGAAGCGGCAAAGGATCATTAATAGAAATTGAGGAACTATCATGTCAATTGTAAAAGCAGTAAAGCTATCCAAAGTATATAACCCGGATACCGTACCGGTTCACGCACTCCGGGACGCATCTCTCGAAATCGAAGAGGGCGAATTTACCAGTATCGTCGGTCCGTCAGGATCGGGAAAAACCACCATGCTCAACATGCTCGGCGGGTTAGATAAACCGACCTCCGGCCATGTGGAAATCAACGGGGTCAACATCACCGAGATGAAAGACAGTAAAATGATTGATTTTCGCCTGAAGAATATTGGCTTCGTCTTTCAGCACTATAACCTGATTCCCGTATTCACCGCCCGTGAAAATGTCTCCTTCATCATGCTCTTGCAAAAGCAGGATAAAAAAGTGATGCAAAAGCGGGCAGATGAGCTGCTGGATAAAGTCGGGTTGGCAGATAAAAAAGACGCCCGGCCGGGTCAGTTGTCAGGCGGACAGCAGCAGCGAGTTGCTGTAGCCCGTGCATTGGCCTCAGAACCGAAGTTTATTCTGGCGGATGAACCTACGGCAAACCTCGACTCTACCGCAGCAATGAATCTGCTCGATATCATGCAGAAAATGAATGAGGAGCAGAAAGTGACCTTCGTGTTTTCGACCCACGATCAGCGGGTAATCGACCGGGCGCGTCGGGTGGTCACTATGGTGGATGGTGCGATTTACAGCGACGAATATCAAACGGCGAAAGAGTATGATGAAACTTAAAATGACATATATTCTGCTACCCCTCATGGCAGTCCTGCTCGCCTCGGCAGGATTGCCTTCTTTAACCAACGCCCAAAATTGGGATGACTGGAGAGTAACCGGCTACGTGCAAGGGAACCCTGTACGAATTGCCGCTGAATTACCCGAACCTATCGGTGACGAAACCTGGATGGAGTATCGGCTTCAGAACCGGTTAAATGTGCGGTGGAACGCCACTTCCGATTTAACCTTCTACTGGCAAATGCGCACCCGCATGTTTGCCGGAGACTTGGTGCGCGACATCCCCGGTTACGCTGAAGGCATTGACCATGATGGCGGACTGGTGGACCTCTCCTGGCTGATTTTTGAACAGGATGACTGGCTGCTGCACTACATCCCCGACCGGTTGTATGCTGAATGGGATACTGCGGACTGGAACATTCGCCTCGGGCGCCAGCGCGTCAACTGGGGGGTGAACATGATCACCAATCCCAATGATATCTTTAACATCTATTCCTTCTATGATTTTGACTATCCTGAGCGACCGGGCTCGGATGCCATTCGCCTGCAACGCCATTTAGGTTTTGGTTCCCGGCTTGAGCTTGCCGTCAGCCCGGCCCGCGATCTTGAGCGAAGTGTAGCCGCCGCTCTCTACTCCTTCAACACCCGCGGGTATGATATCCAGCTCATCAGCGGATATTATCGTGAGCGGTTCACAGCAGGAGCCGGATGGGCAGGCGACTTTCGCGGTGCCGGCATCAAAGGAGAGACGATGTTCTATGCGGATGAGGATGAAACCAACTTCATTGCCTCGGCATCAGTAGACTATATGTTTGATAACAGCCTGTTCATGGTCGCAGAGTTGCTATATAATGCCGAAGGTGGCCGTGATCAATTCCAGCTTATGGCCGAAGAGCTGACTCCGGATAATCCTTCATTCTCCAGATATCAGGCCACTTCACAACTTTCCTATCCTATTCACCCTCTTGTGGATGGAACATTAGCAGCTATTTATTACCCGGATGAAGAAGCCGTTTTTGTATCTCCCTCATTGCGGTGGTCGGTAATAACCGATCTCGATTTCCAGATACTGGGCCAGTTTTTTGCCGGCAGTGACGATTCGGCTTTTGCCAATGCCGGAAATTTAATTACGGGTCAGTTGAAATATAGTTTTTGATCCCTGTCTGCTTGTATTTGTATAAAATCCAAAACTGAAAGGCGCTTTATGAAGACTTCAATGAAGCCTAAAGTAAAAACTAAGCCGAGACCGTGTCCGCATTGCAAAAAGCCGAATCCGATTTTTTGGGAACTGCCTGGTGTATACTGGATTCAATGCTCAGAGTGTAATACCACGACCACGATGGAGGATGACCGGTACCGGGTGTTGAAATTGTGGAATGCCGGGAAGATTAAGTCTTATCCCAATTAAGATCTGATGATCTTCATAATGAAGCGGTTGTTCATATTGCTTTTAGGACTTTTGGGTTCATCAGAAATACTCCTGGCTGATGAACCTGAAAGTCAACATTATGAAGGCCGATGGGTAATACTTCCTTATGCCGGCTACACCCCCGAAACGAGTCTAATGTTTGGCGGGATGGCAATGCATCAGTTCAAACCGGGTGGCGCAGGTGAAGAAACCCGGTCTTCGAACCTTATTTTTGCTGCGACATATTCATTGAACCGGCAGTTCATGCTGGAGATGACTCCCAATGTCATTTTTCATGATGAAACGCTTATTCTGGATGGTCGCCACGAATATTCGTTCTTTCCGGAAAATTATTGGGGAGTAGGTGCCGATGTCTCTGATGAAGCCGAAGCCGATATCGAATACCGTCAATTTGTTTTTAATCAGGCCGTACTGTTCAGGGTTGTTCCTGAACTTCATTTCGGTCCCGTAATTCGCTGGAGTAGATTAACCGATATTTCGTTTCCCGGTGATAGCAATCAATTTGCGGGGCCAGATGCAACCGAGATATCAGAGGGAAGTACGCTGTACGGTGCCGGGTTTTCCATTCGGCATGACCGCCGAAACAGTTTGATCACCCCGACTGAAAATTACTATCTGGAATTTACGGGAATGTTGTATCCTGATTTTATAGGCAATACGCATCCTCACAGTAGTTGGCTGGTTGATGCTCGGCATTACTCCGATTTGTCAGGGGATCGCAGCTCGGTACTCGGCTTTCACTTCCGAAGTCTTTTCATGACCGGGGAACCGCCATTTCAGGAATATGCGCTGATCGGCGGAAGAGAAATTATGCGCGGATACTATGAAGGCCGCTTTCGGGATAATAATTCCATGCAAATCCAGGCTGAATACCGCCGGCACATATACTGGCGCTTTGGGGCAACCCTGTTTGCAGCTGCTGGTGAAGTGTGGAACCGGTTTGATGAAATATCTTTAATAAACCCAAAAATTTCTGCCGGAGCCGGCCTCCGGTTTAATCTAAACCCTGAAGATACTACCCACTTAAGGGTTGATTACGGCGTCGGCCGTCATGGCAGTGGCTTATACATTACTATCGGCGAAGCATTTTGAATTAGGTAATTGAGGGATTCAGGGAAATTGAAAAACTACAAAGCAGAAGTCCAACCTTAATCACCCTAATTACCTAAATACCCACAAAAAGATGAAGTCCAAGCTACTCTATATACTGATTCTTTTAATAGCTTTGCTACTCCTGCTGCTCGGCATTACGGGGCAATTTACTGCTTCGACCGATCCGATCCGGGGTGCCGGGGGAGAAACTGCCCCCGATAGCATTGCGAAGCTGGAACAAATAGAACTTGGCGGGCTTCAACAATGGATACTGATGAGAGGTGTCGACCGATCTAATCCGGTGCTACTCTGGCTGCACGGCGGACCGGGAGCAGCGCAGATGCCGTTGGCACATCATGTGGACAGTCAGCTCGAAGAGGAGTTTGTGGTGGTTCACTGGGATCAGCGGGGAGCCGGCAAATCTAACCACAGCGGGTTTGATGAGGGTACGATGACCTTCGATCAATTTTTCAGTGACACTCATGAGCTGGTCGAATACCTCAAAAACCGATTTGACCAGGATAAAATTTATCTGCTTGGTCATTCCTGGGGTACTATGCTGGGGATTGAATATGCCCGCAAGCATCCGGATAACCTGCACGCTTACATCAGTGTAAGTCAGGTTGTGGACAATCACCGGGCGTACGAAATCAGCTATAACTGGTTGAAATCCGAAATTGAGAGAGGAGGTAGCACGAGTAATAAAAACAGGCTGCAGGAACTGGGTGAACCACCTTACACCGATCACAGCGATCATGTAAAACTTGCCGGTTTAGTCGGGGATTATGGCGGGAATTTCGACATCAGCATGTCCCGGATGGCACGGATTGCATTCCAGGCGCCGGAATACAACATGCTGGATTACTACCGGTGGCTCAACGGTGCCAATCGCGGCAGCGGACCGATGTGGGATGAGGTATTTGCGCATCACATTGATTACACGTCGGAGATTCCTTCCCTTGAGGTGCCGGTCTGGTTTCTGATTGGTGATAAAGATAAAAACACACCTCACTTGCTGGTCGAAGAATACTATGAAATGATCGAAGCTCCGCGCAAAGAATTGGTAGTTTTTGACTCCTCAGCCCACACCCCGTTTTTGGGGGAGCCGGAAAAATTCAGTTGGGAGGTTATTCGTATCCAAAATGACTTAGAAGAAAAGGATTGATTATTGATTGCAATTGTAGGGACGCAATGCATTGCGTCCCTACTGTACCCACGGTTGGCACCCCCGGAATTATATTCATTTTTCCCAATCTCAATTATAGCATGAAAATGATTTGGCATAACCACAAATGCCCCCATTGTCAGGTTCATATCCGGCCGCATTTCATACGTTTTTAACCATTCGGATTCTGTAATTTTACCGATTTCAGTCAACTCCATCACCCTTCCACTACCTCCCCGAAAAAACATTCCTTCTCTTTGGTGCAAAGGGTCACAAAATAGGCAGCAGCCCACCCCTAATTCCAATTTTGCAACCGAAAGGATTCATCTCGGTATTTGTCGTTGAATTTATCCATTAAACCCTAAGTATGGAAAAAGCAGTATTCTTTACAAAGTATTTAAATTTTATTATTGTTTCTAAGAGGAGTAAGTAGTTAATGTGACCAAGAGCTAATAATTTAGCTGTTCTAAAACAAGGCTTTAGTAAAGAGATGCTGAAAAAAATATAGTGTCAGTTTTTCATTTTCATCAATAAAAATATTTATAAAGCTAATCATAACCCCATGTGAATTTATTTCTTGACTATTAATCTATCTATTTAATCCATTTTAATTTGTTGTGAATTGTTAATAGCATGATTTATAAAACTCAACATCAATAAAAAAAGGAGATACATCATGAGTAATCATGAAAGAGTAAAAAAAGGTATAGGTTCGGTGGTTGCATCGGGATTGTTGATGGCAGGCCTATTAGCGTGTGAGGGGCAGCAAGATCAACATACCCATGAGGAGACGCTGCCGGAGCCGGAAACATCTTACTCGTTTCACCCGCCTGCTGCGGAAGATGAATTGCCGGATGATGAGCGTTTGGAGCGCTTAAAGTTGGCAAGTGAGATGCAGCGTGAGGTCAGAAAAACTTTATTCGAGACCGATAGCTGGGAGAAAGCCGACGAAAAGGTTCGCGCACTCGCAGATGAGCATACCGGTTTAGACGAATGGGCACGTAACCAAATCATAAGTACCTTTATGATGGGTGAACTTATTAATCAGGAGCCTTCGGCTGAACTATTGGAATCCATGGAATTTCATGTTGAGCAACTTGTGAATACCGGCAGCCCCGAACTTGAAATGATCCATTCAGGAGTTACCAAACTCGAGGGGCATATTTCGGAAGAGCAAGCTTCAGCCTGGAGCCGGCAGATTGTTGACTTGCACGAAGAACGTATGCAAAAAGGTGAGCCGGAAGATGTCTATCAGGATGTCGATCTTCCTGAGGATGTGGAGGATCATCAGGATGCCCGAATGGTCAAACGCGATGTCGCTTTTGAGCAGCTACAGCAATTGGCTGAATAATAGACATTTTCAGCATTAATCTGATTTAGCCTTTGTTCTGTCTGGTAGAACAAAGGCTTTTTTAATGTCCTCATCCCCAAAACAACCCTTTAACAGGCAAACCAAGAATATCGGTGTGGCCGGTCGTTAATCGACATAACAATATTTCTTCCAAGGTTATGGATATTCCGAAAAGTCGAAATTAGTAAGTAACGGAAGAACGAGCTTAAATCTACAATGTAAGAATTTTCGATTTTTCGGACCTTGCTCAAGGTATAAGATCGTGTTTAGATAAAGCAGCCTCTCTCGTTCTCCTATTTCGAATCATATAAACGAAAGCAGAAAAAGAGGTGTTTATAATTTTAGCACCAAGCTATGAGAGTTACCAGACAAATAAAATCAGGGAGGGTTTTATGCCGGTTAATAAGCTAATTAATTACCTCAATGAGAATAGCATACGGTACGTGTTTGTCAAGCACGCACCAGCTTATACTTCTCAGGAAGTGGCTGCTTCAGCACATGTTCCGGGAAAAAAGATGCTGAAGACGGTAATTCTGAATGTAGACGGGGAGTTGACTATGATGGTGCTCCCGTCCACCCACAATGTAGACTTTGATCTTATCAGAGAAACTCTGGGGGCTGCAAACGTGGACCTGGCAACCGAAGAGGAGTTTAAAAATGAATTTCCGGATTGCGAAGTAGGAGCCATGCCGCCTTTTGGCAAGCTTTATGATATGGAGACACTCGTGGACGAAACGCTTACCCGGGAGGATGAAATTGCCTTCAATGCTTGTACTCATAAAGAGATCATAAAAATGGATTACAAGGATTATGAAGATCTGATAAAGCCTCGAGTAATACGTGCCGGTGCGCAAATTGCCTGATGGTAAAACTCCTGGGAATATCCGGATCTACCTGCCCTGCCAGGGGTTAAAACCGTAGGAAATATCATATGTTCATACCACTTCAGCGTACTGTTGAATTTCAGCAGTACGCTGATTACAGTTTGTTTTCTTAAGACACTACCACTTTTCTTACAGGCACTATTAAGCTTATCCTCCAAACACTCCTTTAACGGGAAGTCCAAGTATGTCGGTGTGGCCGACCGTGAGCCGGCATCGCCCTCCGCGAGCTTCGTATTTTTTCTGGCTGCTCCAGCCGTTGAGGATTTCCAGACTTTCCGGCTCGATCATTTCTCTGGCAGCCTGTTCAATGAAGTCGATCTGTCGGAGGATCAAATCGTGGTCTTTCTCACCAAGATGCCAATCGCTGCGGCTCTGGAAAATTTCGTAGCCGGTATCTTCAGCCATTTTCGTAGCGATCGAAGGTGCCCGGTCTCCGAGGGTCAACCCTGTGTCACGTCCGGTACGCAAGTACCTGTTGAAAGCAGTCGTCACCCGTGCATCAAGAGGATGGGTGGGATGCCAGATCATCATCCCGTTGTAATTCAAGTTGAATAGAAACGCAGGTTCATGTTTTTTGAAGCAGGAAAACACCTCCGAAAGCCACTCTTGTGAAGCCCGGTCCAGTAACGATGAGGCGGTTACGATATCGTGACTTTCCCAGGGTAAGGCGTGTGGATTCTTAAGGCTTTCCAGTTTAAGCGCACAATTGTGTGTTGTACTCCCGATATGAATCTGAAAAAATCTATCACTGGTGGCCGTAAAGTAGAATCCGTTTTCCAACGCCCAGGCTTCCGTTTGTTCCATTGCCTGATTCAGTAGCAAGGTACTGTTTTCCAGAAGCAACCAGGTTTGGTTGGTGTTCAAAGTAGGCGCCAGGTGCCGGAATGAAGCACCATTTCCGCAATATAAATCGAGTACCCGCAGCTCGTTGCGATCTTCGTAAAAAGATTGAAGCTCTTCTTGAAGATCGCCCGAACTTGCGAGATGATCATAATGATCCCGGAGTTGCAGCCAGTCGGTGCCAGTTTCCACGATGGGTTTCAGATTTTTTGCAAACACTTTGTGCTAATTATCGGACGAAACCGATAAAACCCAAGTGGAAATTTTGCCGGTTACAAACTGCGAAATACCCGGAGATTGAAATAGCAAGTTTCCATAATGGTATCAGCCGCCGGGTTTCTTTACTTCTTCCCCGATCCAGCTCAAAAACTCGGGGTTGCCTGCCTGGATGGGTAAAGCAACTACGCATGGACAATCATACGAATGAACTTCTTTCACGCGCCGGGTCAGGTCATCTACGCGGTCCTCGGTGGTTTTGGCAATGAGAACGGTTTCGGATTCCGACTGCGCGGCACCTTCCCACCAAAACATCGCTTCCATACCATCGATAATATTGACGCAGGCGGCAAGACGTTCTTCAACCAGAACTTTTCCGACACTTCGTGCTTCCTCTTTGTTTTCGGTAGTGATATAAATGATTCGAGCTTCCATACTAAAATGATTTGTGTTCGTTGAGTGTTATACAATTGAAATAATCAAAACAAAAAGCTATATTGTAAAGCTTTACTTGATTGGCAATCGTTCTTTGCAAAGCAAACCAGCAGAAGGCCTACGGCCGTTGTAATAACGGTGGTACCCGCTTACCATATTTCAATGCGAGAGTGGTGGAATTGGTAGACACGCATGATTTAGGATCATGTGCCGCAAGGCATGGGGGTTCGAGTCCCCCCTCTCGTACAATGTTAAAAGCGGGGCCACTTCTGCGGTCATTGCTAAGAAATCTGACCTGAAGGCGCCCAAATCCTTCAAGTAGTCTCAGGCGCTGCTTATCGGCAAATCCTAAAGCAGCCATAAAGTCATTGAAACCGGAATATATTTTAGTAATCTGATTCAACGTGGATATAAAAGTAGAAGATCTTTCCAAAGTAGACAAAAAAATAACCATCTCGGCAGATCGGTCCGATTTAAAGCCAAAAATTGACGAAGCGCTTAAAAAGTACCGTAAGCAAATTAATATGCCGGGATTCCGCCCTGGTAAAGTGCCGGTATCTATTGTAAAAAAGCGTTTTGGTGATGAAATCGAAAACGAACAGGTCAACGAGTACATCCAGGAAGTTTTCCGGGATAAAATTGTTCCTGAGTACCAGCCGGTAGGTGAACCCCAGGTTCAGGATTTCAAGTGGGAAGATGGAGAACTTGAAGTCGACATGAAAATCGGGGTTAAGCCTGATTTTGAATTGGCTGACCCTTCTCAGGTCGAAATCGACAAGATGGTCCACGACGTTACCGAAGAAGAAGTGGATGAAGAAGTTGAACGTGCACGCGAGCGGGCCGGTCAATGGGTCGAAACCGAGGAGCCGGTAACCGAAACCAGCAAAGTCACCGTTGATGCGGTTGCTCTCGATGACAAAGGCGAACCGGTGCCTGACGATGTTGATGAAGACAAAGAACTGGATCTGAATAGCGAAGAAAATGCACAGTTCCGCGATGCTTTACTCGGTAAGAAGATCGGTGAAGTCGTTAAAGTTGAACTGGGCGAGGGAGATGATAAAGACGCCTTCAATGTGACGCTCAAACAGGTGTACAAATTCGAAATGCCTGAGCTGAATGAAGAGTTCGTGAAAAATGCCACGAACGGCCAGCAGGATAACATCGATGCTTTCCGCAGTGAGCTGAAAAGTCGTATCCAAACCTATTATGATCAGACTGCCGAAGACATGGCTAAGCAGGATCTGATGGAAAAAATGATCGAAGCTCACGAATTCGAGGTTCCCGAAGTTGTCGTCGATAAGTTCCTGGATGCTTATATTGATCAGGCGAAACAACAACAAGGTGGTGAATTGCCTGAAGGCTTTGATGAGGAATCCTACAAAGAAAACTCACGCGACCAGGCTAAAAGAGAAGCCAAGTGGGCTTTTATTCTCGAAGAGCTTGAGGCAAAATATGAAGTAGAGATTGAAGCCGAAGATATCGACAACAAGATCGCCGCTGACGCTGCCCGCTACGGAATGCCGGTTGAAATGGTCAAGAATTTCTATCAGCAGTCCAGTGATCAGCTTGAAAATTTACGCCGAAACATCAGAACGGATAAAGTTTTTCAACAGTTGTTGGAGTCGGTGAACGTTAACGAAGTTGATAAGGAAACTTATCAGAAGAAAAAAGAAGAAGAGAATCCATCTAACGCAGAAGAATAATTTATTTCAGTCATGAGCTTCATCAATCAACCTTTATACGACGAGTCCGCTATGCAGCAGCCACAAAATAACCTGGTTCCGATGGTTATCGAAACCACTAGTCGCGGTGAGCGCGCGTACGACATTTACTCCCGGCTGCTGAAAGACCGCATCATTATCCTGGGAACACCGGTAAATGACATGGTAGCCGGTAACATTATGGCGCAAATGTTGTTCCTGGAATCCGAAGATCCGGATAAAGACATCAATTTTTATATCAACAGCCCCGGCGGGGTGGTATCCTCAGGTCTGGCCATTTATGATACCATGCAGTATGTCCGGTGTGATGTAGCCACGACGTGTATCGGGATGGCTGCTTCAATGGGAGCAGTTTTGCTTGGTGCCGGTACAAAAGGCAAGCGTGCCGTTCTGCCCAACTCAAGAGTAATGATCCACCAGCCATTAGGCGGTGCACAAGGGCAAGCCAGCGATATCGAAATTGAAGCTCGTGAAATCGTAAGAATCAAACAGCGGTTGAGTCAAATTCTTGCAGACCATACCGGAAAATCTTACGATGATATCGTCCGTGATTCTGATCGAAACAAGTGGATGGATGCCAACGAAACTCTTGAGTACGGCTTGATTGATAAAGTGCTCGATCGCAACGAGGAAAGCGGCAACAAAAAATAGTAAGAGAACAGGTTCAGGGTTATGAGCGACGAGAAAGATAATCAAAAAATCAGGTGCTCATTTTGTGGCCGGTCCAGCCAGGATGTTAGCAGCATGGTGGCCGGACCCAACGTCTATATTTGCGACCGGTGTGTGACGGATGCTTCCGGCATCGTAAAGAGCGACCTGGCCAATCGGGCAGATCGGCGGGCAGCTAATTATAAGCCTGCTATGAAACCGATTGAAATAAAGGGCAAGCTCGACGAATATGTGATCGGTCAGGAGCATGCCAAAAAAACGCTATCGGTAGCCGTTTACAATCACTATAAGCGCATTTCTGCTGAACATCAGGGCCAAATTGACGAGGCCAGTGTTGAAAAGAGTAACATCATGTTGCTCGGACCTACCGGAAGCGGTAAAACACTCCTTGCTAAAACCCTTGCCAATATCCTCGATGTACCGTTCTGCATTGCCGATGCTACGGCATTAACAGAAGCCGGCTACGTTGGTGAGGATGTGGAATCCATTCTATCCAACCTGCTTCAGGTGTCCGACTACGATGTCGAGCGCGCCGAAAAAGGCATCATCTATATTGATGAGGTCGATAAGGTTGCCCGTAAAGGCGACAACCCTTCCATTACCAGAGACGTATCCGGTGAGGGGGTTCAGCAGGCACTTCTGAAAATTCTGGAAGGCACCGTTGCCAATGTTCCTCCAAAAGGTGGGCGCAAACACCCCGAGCAAAGCTTCATCAACATCGACACCCGCAATATTTTGTTTGTTTGCGGCGGAGCCTTTGAAGGGCTTGATGAAGTGATTTCCAGAAGGTTGTCCACCAGTTCCATGGGATTTAATGCCGGCGAGCAGGTGAAGTATGATAAAGACGATCCTAACATTTTTACCTATACCGCGCCGGAAGATTTGCAGAAGTACGGGCTGATTCCTGAATTAATCGGACGTATTCCGGTGATTTCCGGTCTGCACGAGCTTTCAGAGGATGCCATGATCGATATCCTTCTGAAACCGAAAAACGCATTGGTGAAGCAGTATGAAAAACTGTTCGAAATGGAAGGTGTCGAACTGGAGTTTGAGGACGATGCACTCAAGGCCGTTGTTCAACAAGCTCTTTCAAGAAAAACCGGTGCCCGTGGATTGCGCTCGATCATGGAGCGAGCCATGCTTGAAATTATGTTCACCTTGCCGACGATGAACAACATCAAAAGGTGTGTAATTACCCGCGAAACCATAGAGAACAACGCTCCCCCGATTTATGAAAAAAGAAAAGCATCAGCTTAGGTTTGGGGTTGAGATGTTCTTTTGTAGCTTTTATATTCGAATTCACTCTCTCTCATAGCTAAATATCTCTCCTTGATTTAGAAAGCCGTCCGGTGTGAAAAGCCGGACGGCTTTTTTTATGGGTACACCCGGCACGTGTGGTAACGATATGGTGCGGGGCTCGAACATGTCCGACACCTTTAGTCGCTGAAATATGAATGGTTTTTTCGGATAGCCAGGTCTAATCCGAGCCAGATCAGGAAAGAGATCAGGTAAATGCCGATGCCATAGATCACAGGAATCAGCACAACTTTTAACCCGCCGGCCAGCAAGTCCATGGAGACCGTGCCGGCTTCCGAAATGGCATCAAAAGTCAGGAATAGCCCTAACAAAGAGCACCCGATTCCGAATATCAGGATAAACAGCCCAAGCGACCGGATTGTCTTCAGGTTATGCCGGAAATGAGTCTCTTGTCTGAGGTCTTGTTTCAGAACCTTCAACCCCATGTAAACGGCTAAAGCAAGTGTTATCAGAAAGAGTAGTGTTTGGGTGCCTGTAAAATAAATGCCACCCTCGTACAGGAAATCAATCATAATCTCGGGAATTAGTTGC
>SLJN01000134.1 GCA_007135115.1 Balneolales bacterium | reverse complement strand
TACATGCTGATCATTTCACTCTGGCTGGAAATGTGGGTGATCACCGGCTCATTTATCCTCATAGCAGATCTTGAGTATGAAAATCTCAGCCCGGTGGTCACCAATATCTATGTGCTTACGGTATTTCTCTATCTTGTGGTTTTTGTGAAAGCCTTCATACTGTTGATCATCCGCGTGATGGATAGTCATAGCGAATCTAAATTGCAATCAAACGGCGCAAAAGAAGCTACGGATGATTTTCTGACTGTACGTTCCGAACGGCAATGGGCGAATATCCCCTTTGATGAAATTGCATTTATCGAGAGTATGGGTGATTACGTCCGGATCATCACCGGAAATGGTAAGCCGGTAGTCACCAATGAACGCATCAACAAATTGAGTGAAAAGCTTCCGGAGGATTTTCTAAGGATTCATCGCTCCTATATCGTAAACCGACGGAAAGTAGAATACTATTCCAAAACGGAGTTGCAAGTCGATGGGATGAGACTCCCGATCAGCCGCACGTATAAGGATAAAGTTAGCCGGGTTTTTGGCAATGGGGTTTTTAAGGCAGAAAATTAGTTAAACAGCCCATATTAAGAAATAATTAATTATGCGTTAAGCCTATGTTTTTCAATCATTAAGATATTGTCAAAGCTGCTCTGACCTATATTTTTCTAACTTCAGAGTCTCTATGTTTGGGTGCCTTCATTAATACACAACCCAAACATGAATTTCTGAAATGAATAAGAGACTTTACTTACTAAGTTTTCCATTGATACTGCTGGGATTTTTGTTCGCCTCAGAATCACTGCTGGCGCAGGAAACTTCAGCAAGAATCAACGGTACCGTCACCGACACACAAGGAGAGCCGCTGATCGGAGCAACCGTTCGTGCTACACACGTACCCTCTGGTACCGAATACGGTATGAATACCGGAAGTGATGGAAGGTTTTCTCGCTCAGGACTTCGCGTAGGAGGACCCTATATGGTCGAAGTTTCATACGTAGGATATGAAACCGTACAAGAGACCGGAATCCAGCTTAGCCTTGGTACTGCAACTTCTCTTGATATAGTAATGGAAGAGGGGGATCAGGAGCTTGATGAATTAGTGGTGAGAGGTGACCGCCACTCTATCATTAGTTCGGATCGCACGGGTTCTTCAACCTCTATAAACTCTGCTACGGTTTCAAATATGCCGACAATCGACCGGCGAATTGAAGACCTGACACGCTTGACCCCGTCACTTAGAGGCTCTTCAGCAGCCGGGCAAACAGGGCGTCAGAATCATATTTCTGTTGATGGTTCAGCGTTTAATGACTCATTTGGCCTGGGAGGTTCCGGTAGCCCCGGAAACCGAACCGGCGTTTCTCCCATTTCCCTTGATGCCATTGAAGAGGTGCAGGTTAATGTAGCCCCTTATGATGTAACCCAGGGCGGATTTACCAGTGCCGGTATCAACACCGTAACCAAAAGCGGGACCAACACCTATCAAGGTTCGGCTTATTATACTTTCCGCAACCAGGGACTGGTGGGTACAGAAGCAAGAGGTCAGGAGTATAACCCCGGAGAATTCAACTTCGATCAGCTTGGTTTCACCCTTGGCGGCCCTGTTGTAGAAGATCGTCTGTTCTTCTTTGCCAGCTACGAACAAGATGCAAGGGTAAGCCCGATGACAACGTTTGAAGCTCGACAGGATGGTCAGGAAGTTGGTGGAAGCACAACTCGGGTACTGGAATCCGATATGGAAGAGCTGAGTAGTTTTCTTGCTGAAAATTTTGATTATGAAACCGGGCCATGGCAAGGGTATGACGGTGAGACCGCTTCACGAAAGCTGTTGTTGAAACTCGATTATAATCTGGATGATCGCAATACGATGAGCTTAAGGTACAATCATCTGGATTCTTCCCATGACCAGTTGATGTCCAATTCTGGTTCATTGGGTACCGGAAGTCGACGTACCAACCCGAATGCGCTCAACTTCGCCAATTCCAACTACTTTATTCAGGAAGATATCCGCTCCATTATCGGTGAGTGGAATTCAGCCATTGGTGATAATATGGCCAATACCCTTAAGGTTGGCTATACCTATCAGGATGAAAGTCGTGACCAACCCGGTGATTTCTTCCCCATGGTTGATATTCTGCAGGATGGTTCCACCTATACATCCTTTGGAACGGAACCATTTACAGCGGCCGCAAACGAATTGCGCTACAGCACATTTCAGTTTGATAATGAATTCCGGCTTTCACTACCCGGTCATGAGCTGACCTTCGGAGCCGAGCTGGAGCGTTTTGAATCCGAAAACGTTTTCTTCCCCGGGTCCCAAAGTGTCTACGTTTACGATTCTATGGATGATTTTTATCAGGATGCACAAGGGTATCTGGATGATCCGAACCGAACGGAGTCCGATGTGGAAGCTACCATGTTTCAGGTTCGATACTCCAATCAACCGGATCAAGATCTGCCGATCCAGCCGCTTGAAATCTGGAAAGGAAGTCTATACGCTCAGGATCAGTGGCAGGCAACGGATAATCTCAGTCTGACGATGGGCTTGCGTATGGATGTTCCGTTCTTTGGTGATACGGCTTTCAATAATCCGGATGTGGAAGATCTTGATTTTATGGATGAAGACGGTAATACCGTTCGCTATTCTACCGACCAGATGCCGGACCCCAATCCACTGTGGTCACCGAGATTAGGTTTCAACTGGAATGTTCATGGTTCAGGACAAACCCAGGTTCGTGGTGGAACCGGTATTTTCTCCGGACCTCCTCCTTACGTTTGGATATCTAACCAGGTTGGCAATAACGGTGTTATGACCGGCTTCGAATCATTAAGTAACACCACCGATCGCCCGTTTAATCCGGACCCCGATCATAACAAGCCGACTGATGTAACCGGTGAACCTGCTGATCAGTATGAATTGGCTTTTACCGATCCTGACTTCCGATTTCCTCAGGTTTGGAGAAGTTCTATCGGAATCGATCAGGAACTCCCCTGGATGGGACTGGTTGCCTCTGCTGAATTGATGTACAACCGTGATGTAAATGGTGTCTACTACATCAACGCTAACTTGCCTGAAGCTGACAGCCAGTTCGAAGGGGTAGATGATCGTGCCCGATGGACCGAAGGTACCCGAATCCATGACAATATCGACAATGCTATCGTACTGAAAAATCAGAACGAAGGATATGCCTGGGACTTAAGTCTTTCACTTGAACGTCCATTTGAAGACAATTGGTTTGCTAAACTGGGTTACAACTACGGTGAAGCTCAAAATACCGTAAATCCGGGATCTATCGCATTTGGCTCCTGGAACAGCAATCCCCATGTAGGCAGCCCGAATAATCCGGGACTTGGTTACACCGGCACCGGTTTGGGACATCGTCTGTTTGGTGCTGCTTCCTACCGTGCTGAGTATTTCGAGCTGGGTGCGACCACGTTTTCCATTTTTGTTGAAGGCGGTAACAACGGAACCGGCACTTATACCTTCAATGGGGATCTTACTGGTACCGGTTTCGGTGATGACCTGATTTACATCCACGAAAACGTCTCAGAAATGAACTTCGTGGACACCGACGACTTCACAGCGGAAGAGCAAGCGGAAGCCTGGGATGCATACATTGAGCAGGATCCATATCTGAGCCAAAATCGCGGTCAGTATGCTGAACGAAACGGTGTAATGCTCCCGTGGGTTTTTCGCACAGACCTGAGTATCCAGCAAGAGCTGTTTGCCAATCTGTTCGAAAGCCGTAATGCATTAACATTCCGGATGGATATCCTGAATGTGGGCAACTTATTCAACAGCGATTGGGGAGTTGGTCAGGTAATCGATAACAACCAGCCACTCATTGTTAGTGACGATATCGAAAATGCCTCAGAGCCGGAATACCGATTGCAAACGACTGGTGATAACGAATTGATCAACGAGTCATTCCGATATACCAACAATTTGAACGATGTATTCCAGCTTCAATTCAGCTTGCGATATAACTTTAACTAATCAGTTTCAGTAAATTTGTGAGCTAATCACAGCTCCTGAAATTGTAGCATAGGGAAGGTGTCTGGCTTTTTGCCGGGCACCTTTTTTATTAATAGTACTCATTAAAAGGGCTTTTCCATAACATATTCTTGATGGAGATAAAAAGCAGCCGGTTAAGGGTGGAACGAAACAAGGTAAACATTGCATTTATGCTGAGAATCCAATACACTTAGAGGCTCGTTAATGGTCAGTAAAAACAGATAAGAATAGAAAATGGCGTACGTAGTAACCGAACCTTGTGTCAATTGTAAATATACCAACTGTGCGGCAGTTTGCCCTGTAGACGCCTTCCGTGAAGGTCCTAATTTCCTGGCTATCCACCCGGATGACTGCATTGATTGTGATGCTTGTGTGCCAGAATGCCCGGTAGAAGCTATTTATCCCGATGATGAGGTGCCGGAAAAGTGGGAGCACTACATCGAATGGAACGAGCGTCTTGCTGAGAAGTGGGATGATCACGTTATCAACGAAACCAAAGATGAGCTTCCTGATGCCGAAGAATGGGCTGAAAAAGAAAAGTCCGTAGACGATATCAAGCAGGACTGGGACTAATCAAGCCGGCTGCACAGCTCGGACTATGAAAAATTCTGATAATACCAGGCGCTTTGCTCTCAGGGGCAAAGCGCCTGATGTTTCTACCCCCCGCGTTATGGGGATTCTCAATGTCACGCCGGATTCATTTTCCGACGGCGGACACTTTTCAAATGTTGATGCGGCCCTAACTCGCATCGCTGAGATGATTCAAGAGGGTGCCGATATTATTGATATCGGTGGCGAGTCCACACGTCCCGGATCAGACCCCGTTCCGGAGCAAGAAGAGATCAGCCGGGTGATTCCCGTACTCGAAAAAGCAGTGCCCGAGTACCCTTCTACCATCTTTTCGCTCGATACTACCAAATACGAAGTTGCCCGACTCGGTCTGGAAGCTGGCGTACATGTCATCAACGATGTCAGCGGACTGCGCTATGAACCCCGATTAGCTGATCTCTGTGCAGAGTATGATGCCGGACTCGTGATCATGCATTCGGTCGGCAATCCTAAAACCATGCAGGATGATCCCGTTTATGAGGATGTAGTACAGGATGTGTATCAATTTTTGGGCGATCAAGTCAGCCTTGCGGAATCCAAAGGCGTAAAATCAATCTGGTTGGATCCCGGGATCGGGTTTGGTAAAACATTGGAGCATAACCTTAAACTGCTCGCTACGGTGGATAAGTTCACCAAAGTTGGTTATCCTGTACTGATAGGGGCTTCACGGAAGTCGATGTTTTCAAAAATGCTTGGCCAACGTGATCCGGCTGAACGAGTAGCGGCAACAATTTCTGCCCATTATCACACTCTGATGAAGGGGGCGTCCGTATTAAGAGTACACGATGTACGTGAGGCCAAAGACTCCGTAGAAGTTTTTAAGGCAATACGATCCATGGAATAGAAAGGAGAGCACTGCGTGAACCTGATCCCTATCGGATTTATGGAATTTGGGTTCAGGGATCTGATTGAAACCCTGATCATCGCCGGCGTTTTGTTTTATCTGTACCGGTGGATCAGAGGTACGTTCGCAGTTCCGGTTTTTATTGGCATAATTGTTATTTTCACCATCAATGCATTGGTGAGCATTTTCGGACTCACCACAATAGAATTTGCCATGCGCAGGATTCTGGATGTAGGTGTGTTGGCGGTGATCATCATTTTCCAGCCTGAAATCCGCAAGCTCCTCTATAATCTCGGGCGGAATACTTCTTTCGACCGATTCATGAACCGCACCGAACCGAACGAGATCACCGACGAAGTGATCGAAGCGGTTAAGGAAATGGCCCGCAAAAAAATAGGGGCTTTAATCGTGTTTGCCCGGAATACACCGCTGAATGACCTTGTAGATCAGGGCGTGCGACTGGATGCCAAGGTAACCCATGAACTTCTGGTTACCATTTTCAGCAGAGATACCGAATTGCACGACGGCGCCGTGGTCATCCGGGGAAATACCATCGAATCGGCCGGATGCTTTTTGCCCATCAGCCAGAACCGGCAGATTTCCTCCACTTTCGGAACACGCCATCGTGCGGCATTGGGTATTACGGAGATAAATAACGTATTCGTGATAGTCGTTTCCGAAGAAACCGGCCGGATTTCTGTAGCCCATAACGGGAAACTCACCAGCGGACTCACTATCCAGAAGCTTCGCAACGAGATGGAATACCATCTCGGCAAAAATACAGAGGAAGAGGGCGAAGAAACCGCGTTTAAGCCGGCAGAGAAAGAGAGTTGAAAACCGCGGATTGAAGACGGATTTGGCGGGTTAATTTACTATGTGCACTCTCAATACGGATCGCTGCGGCAATACGAATGGCCGACGCTTTCCCGCGCATCCCTCGGCGGCCATTTATAACAGATTCATAGATATTGCCTCGGGATGTTCTTGGTGGGGCCTCATATACCCGGGACTTCGCTTCGCTTCGTCCCGCGCTACCGACCAGACGTCCTTACAGGACGATTTTTTATTCCCACATGATCAGAAAAATACAATCAGTGTTAATCTGTGCAGATACCCCGGTCTCCTGCTTCGGTACGGGTAACAACGCGAACAAATCCTCATATGGAAGAATCTAATCCGATTATTAGCTAAGCCATAAAATCATCCCCACATAAAATCCGCGTTCCATCCGCGCTGATCCGTGGCAAAAAAATCCCATTCCCTGCTTCAATAAAAGCCCTTCCACAATGAATTTAACATCAAAAGTGTTAGCTTATCAGCAACAAGCAACTGGCATGTAAGAAAACTCAAAATATCGTATGAGCCTGCGAAAACCGGATATCGAAGCCTGGAAAAAGAAAGTGGAAGAGAGTCTCAAAGGAGGCTCCATTGACGTCCTGCAAACCAAAACTGCAGATGGTTACGCCATACATCCGCTTTACACCTCCCATGATCTTGAAAAAACCGGATACCAGGAAAACCTGCCCGGCGAATTTCCCTACACACGCGGGCCCTATCCGACGATGTATGCGCAGCGCCCATGGACGATACGCCAATACGCCGGGTTTTCAACCGCCGAAGAATCCAACGAATTTTACCGCAAAGCACTTAAGGCTGGCCAAAAGGGGCTCAGCGTTGCATTTGATCTGGCCACCCACCGCGGCTACGATTCCGATCACCCCAGAGTGGAGGGTGATGTCGGCAAAGCAGGCGTCGCCATTGATTCGGTAGAAGACACCAAAATTCTGTTTGACGGCATCCCGCTGGACAAAATGTCGGTTTCCATGACGATGAACGGGGCGGTATTGCCGATCCTGGCCAATTACATCGTGGCCGCTGAAGAACAAGGCATTAAACCGGAACAGCTCAGCGGAACCATCCAAAATGATATCCTGAAAGAATTCATGGTGCGTAACACTTATATCTATCCGCCGGAGCCCTCGATGCGGATCGTTTCGGATATCATCGCCTACGCCAGCCGGAACATGCCGCGTTTCAATACCATTTCCATTTCCGGGTACCACATGCACGAGGCCGGGGCGACTCCGGCTCAGGAGCTTGCCTTCACGTTGGCAGACGGACTTGAATACGTACAGACCGCCGTCTCCAGCGGACTTGATGTGGATGAGTTCGCACCGCGGCTGTCGTTCTTTTTCGCTATCGGGATGAATTTCCTGCAGGAAGTCGCCAAACTGCGCGCCGCACGGACGCTTTGGGCAGAACTCATGCAAGAGAAGTTTAATCCGCAGAATCCGAAATCGGTGATGCTTCGAACCCATTGCCAGACCTCCGGATGGAGCCTGACCGCTCAGGATCCGATGAATAATGTGGTTCGCACTACCATCGAAGCCATGGCAGCCGTTTTTGGCGGTACGCAATCCCTCCATACCAATTCTTATGATGAAGCGGTATCTCTGCCGACCGAAAAAGCTGCCCGCATTTCCCGGAACACCCAGCTCATCATTCAGGAAGAAACCGATATCCCATCCACCGTTGATCCCTTTGGCGGATCTTATGCCATGGAGGCACTTACCGGTCAGCTATGTGATGAAGCGCGTAAGCTGATCAGAGAAATTGACGATCTCGGGGGCATGGCCAAAGCCATTGAGCAGGGCATGCCGAAAATGCGGATTGAAGAAGCGGCCGCCAAAAAGCAGGCTCACATTGACAAAGGGGATTTGACCATTGTAGGCGTGAACAAATACCGCCGCGAAAAAGAAGACCCCATCGAAGTGCGCAATATTGACAACACCAAAGTGCTCGAAAAGCAAAAGAACCGAATCGATCAGGTCAAGCAGCAGCGCGATGAAGAGAAAGTCCGGCAGACGCTGGAAGAAGTGACCAAAGCAGCCGAAGCCGGCGAGCGCAACCTGCTTGATGCCGCCGTGGATGCATCACGGGCAAGGGCAACCGTAGGAGAAATTTCAGAAGCTATGGAAAAGGTATGGGGACGTCATCAGGCGCCGACAAAGAATATTTCCGGGGTATACGAAAGCGTGTATCACGGGGATGAAAGCTATGAATCCATCAAAAAACAGGTTCACCAATTTGCTGAAAACGAAGGGCGCCGGCCACGGATGCTGGTGGTGAAAATGGGTCAGGATGGCCACGATCGCGGCGCTAAAGTCGTGGCAACCGCATTCGCCGATATGGGATTTGATGTGGATGTCGGACCGCTTTTTGCCACACCCGAAGAAGCAGCCCGGCAAGCGGTAGATAATGATGTCCATGTGGTCGGGATTTCCAGCCAGGCAGCCGGACACAAGACGCTGATCCCGAAACTTATCGAATCCCTCAAAGAAATGGACGCCGAAGATATCGTGGTCATTGCCGGCGGCGTGATTCCCGTGGATGATTATGATTTTCTGAGGGAGCGGGGCGTAGCATCGATATTCGGTCCCGGCACCCCCATCACCCAAGCGGCCGGGGAAGTACTGAAGGCAATTGGCCATAAACCGGAGTCAGTGGCAGGCGAATGAAATCAGGCCGGGATATTTCCAAAATTGCGGATGGTATTTTAGAAGGCAATCGCCGGGCATTGGCTCGCGGTATCACGCTCATTGAAAGTTACCGGGAGGAAGATATTGAGGTCGGTCAGCAGCTACTGGAACGGCTGATGAATGCTTCCGGCAATTCCGTGCGCCTCGGAATCAGCGGAGTTCCGGGCGTGGGAAAAAGCACCTTCATTGAATCCATGGGTCTGGATCTGGTCGATCAGGGCCACCGGGTTGCCGTGCTGGCCGTTGACCCCAGCAGCCCCTACTCCGGCGGAAGTATTATGGGCGATAAAACCCGGATGCAGAACCTTACCCAGAGTGCTTCGGCATTCATCCGCCCCTCTCCCACAGGCGGAACCCTCGGCGGGGTTGCCCGGCGAACCCGCGAGTCGATCATGCTGTGTGAGGCAGCCGGCTACGATGTGATCATCGTGGAAACCGTGGGCGTCGGTCAGTCGGAATACGCCGTTGCCGACATGGTCGATTTTTTCCTGGTGATGCTTTTGCCCGGCGGTGGAGATGCGCTGCAAGGCATCAAAAAAGGGATTATCGAAGTGGCGGATATGCTGGTGATCAACAAAGCGGAAGGCGATCAGCTTGCACTGGCCAAAGCCGCGAAAAAAGAATATCAGCAAGCGTTGAAGCTCATTTCCGGTAACGGCGGGGTACCGGCTGAAGTCATGCTTTGCAGTGCATTAGAGCGAACCGGCATCAAGGAAATCTGGCAGAACCTTGCGGATCGAACGGAGGAGTTGAAGCAATCCGGAGAATTTGAGCAGCGTCGAAACGATCAGCTGCTCAGTTGGATGAGCCGGCTCACGGAGCAAAGTCTGCTGCAGAGATTCTGGGGGGATGAAAAAGTCCGCAAACTTGCCGAACAGTGCCGAAATCAACTGCGGGAGGGTACGCTCACTCCGCTTCAGGCAAGCAAAAAGCTGATCAGCGAATTTTTACGTGAACGTTAACCGTCATTTTTGATAAGCGGCTCAAGATAACTTTTCAGATGATCCGCCATCTCATCCCGGTTGTCTTTCGTAATGACCTCCACTCGGCACATCCGTTTGATCTCTTCCACAATGCCACCCCACAACTTTTGCTGATAGGTCAGTATAACCGGCTTGTTGCACTTCAAAACCCGGCGGGCTAAAGGCAGAAACGAGTTGAGCTTAAGCTCCATGGGGCCAACTTCGTCCAGAACAATCCATTTGGCGGATTCCATCGCATATTCAAGAGCCGGTACCAAGACGGTCTCGCTTTCGGCGGTATTGATTCCATATTTGCCCACTTTTGGAGCTGAGCGAATATCCGTGTGAGCCAAAGTACCGGTGTTACCTGTGTGGACATCACGAACGGCAAAGCCGCTTCGAAAGCCGCGCTCATCCCGCAATTCGGTCGTAACAATGCCACCGGCTCCAGGGATGGCTTCTGTTAACTGTTCGCAAATGGTGGTCTTGCCGATACCCGGAGTGCCGGTAAGAGCTATTTTTTTTACCGTAGATGACATCATGCCAGGGAATAAGTTGCCGTATAATCTTTTGTGGGATGATAATAAAAAAGTGAACCCGGTAATATAAAACCGGATTGAATGATTAAGAGGAACGTGATTACGGAGTCAATTTATTATTGACGAACATTATTTCAGAGGCTTCTATCACGCAAGGTTAAGCTTCCGGGATCATATGTGAATAAGAGATGATTCTTTGAGCAATTCTTTTTTTAACAGAATAAGATCATTTGACTTTAGACGGTTATGAACTTAAAAGCTATTGAGTTCAATTAAATATGAGTGCTATGAAAATCACTATAAATATTGATCATGAATTAATGAAAGAGGCTTTGAAGGTAAGCGAGTTGAAAACCAAGAAGGAAGCGGTTGAGGAAGGATTGCGCCTACTGGTACAGTGTAAATAGCAGGAAAAAGTTAAACCTTTAAAGGGAAAGCTCAAATGGTGCGGGAATCTGGAACAAATGAGAAGCGACGATAAATGATTCTTGTTGACACAAGTGTGTGGATTGACTACTTCAATGGAGAACAATCCCGGCAAGTAGATGCATTAGACTCCATATTATCCAATGAACTGGTTTGTTGGGAGATATAATTCTTGCCGAGATATTACAAGGTTTTGAAAAAGATTCGGACTACAAAAAAGCCAGAGCAGCTTTAGATCCTTTCGAATGTATCGATCTCGGAGGTAAGGAGTTGGCGATTAAATCAGCCTCCAATTTTCGGTTTTTAAGGTCAAAAGGAGTTACGGTTCGCAAAACAATAGATATGCTCAACGCAACTTGGTGTATAGAATCAGAGGTAGCATTATTACACAATGACAAAGACTTTGATCGAATCGCTATGTACCTGCCTCTGAACGTAATAGATAGCTGAATCTTTACAGTTCGCGGACAAATTTTCTAAGTAAGTAAGTAAAAAATTGAACTAAGGTTACAAACTACGGTTATTTAATCATTCAAGTGGCAGATGCAATATTAGCTCATTTGCATAATTCAAATCATCTATGTGTCCAGCAAGATCACCGTCTTCTGTAACAAAATGGATATGCATATTCGTAGCGTGGTGTGTGAATACCCCATGATGCGAATCAGACCAAAATCCCAAGATTTTAACATCAGCATCATCTAAAGTACCATGAGGTCCTGAAGTTTGATGCTTCTCATGCGTGTGATCCTTGTCACCTTCCGGCCAGTCTATCACATGCCAATCGATTTCACCGAAATTTCCTTCAATCAAAAACGGAAAAGGCTCGTTGGTGTCGATTCCGTACTCCCTTGCTTTTTCCTCAACAACTTTCTCTAAATCCTGATAGCTCACAATCGTATCCGGCATTTTAAAATCTTGCCAGCTATTTACATGGGCTCCGACTAATAAGGTCGCTTCTTCTTCAAAGGCATCTACAAACTCAACTTGATCGTCGATACTTCGGGTTGCGTAGGACTCTCCTTCTAAAATCAATATCTCGCCCTTAAGACTTTCAAAAGCACCCAGTGCATAGAAATTTTCATCACCGGCAAACTTTTGAAGATTAACCTGGGCTGAAATATCAGCGTCATGCATAATCGACCGAAGTTGCCCAAAATATTCCACATTATAAGCAGACTGTGCTTGTGTTGCGGTAGCAGTTAATAATAGGCTTGTAATTGAAATAATTGCGTATGATGAAATTTGCCACATAAATAATTGGAGTAGTTTTAAAGATGTAATGAAAATGAACTCTTTATTATTAGGTAATGAATAACAGGCTTTAATATGCTGAACTGCCTATTTAGTTACAATCAGATACGTATCAGATGACCGATTAAATAAGGGGTTTGCAAAGCCTTCTAATGGACACCGTGTGGATTGCTAACAAAATATGGGGTATTGGTTAAACAGGTACTCCGTTTTACAGGCTGACCTTCGCGCCTGACTTTTTTATAGAAGGGCGGGATTTTATACTTTTCATTCCACTCTTTCTCACTATAAATAGCTGGGCTGAAAACTTCACCGGTGTCGAACTCATGATCGTAAAGGGGAAATGCCTTTATCAAGTTCCGGTGAGACGGTTTCTTTGTGTAGTAAAATCAGCAACTCACCCCACACTTACAAAATCCCAAAAAACTCGTACACAATTTTGAGTATCTGCCAACTCGGGAAATGAAAAGTTTAGGTTTACCCGTTTCTGCTTTAAATTTGCAATCAACCTAACTCTTTAACCCATGACCCGACACGAAATCAAAATCGAAGGTATGGCGTGCAGCGGGTGCTCCTCGGCTGTTGAGAATGCGCTCAAGCAGCACCCGCAGGTTCAAAGTGCCGAGGTGAGTCACGAACAAGGACTTGCCCGTGTTGAATCTGACCTCGAACCTTCAGATATTGCAGAACTGATTAAAAAGGCTGGGTACGAGCCCAAACTCAACTAATCATTGTGAACAGGAATAGCCACACATATCGCCTCTCTGCTTTGCTGCTCATCTTTGCAATCATGCCGGGTTGGTATGCTATGGGTGCGTCAAATTGCGATATGGAGCTATCCAAGCATCATCAGGATGATGAATGTTGCGAATCCGGCGATACCAATTCCGAAGAATCTGAGTATGATCTTCCGTCAATAGGTGAGCTAAATTCGGAAAGTACGGAAAAGTCGCACGAAGGTTCATGCGATGGTGAGCATAAAACGGCCGGTCATACCGATCACAAAGATTCCGAAGGCGAGTGCAACTGCTGCGATACTTGTGAAATATCATCCGGCACATCACAGCCTTCAACCGTACTCGATGAAGCGCTGGCCCTTGATATTTACAGCGTCGAAACCCACCTCTACGAAAAAGAAATTCTTCTTTCACCTGATCATCACCAGGTTGCCGAGCTCCACAACGAACCCGCGCAATCCTTCCCGCCTCTCTATCTGATGAATCAGGCCTTTCTCAACTGAGATCATAGCTTTACTTCTTTTCTCTCAATCCATCCACAACGTCATCCCGGACAATAGCCTGTCCCGACCAGTGCGGAGGGAACGGTAGGAGGAGATCCGGGATCCAGTAGAATCTGGCAAAAATAGTAGCCATAAACACATGGATACCGGATAATCCTTCCGCTACCGCTTCAGGATTTCCGGTATGACGCCTGAATTATTTAAGTGAATTTCAAACACTTTTGGCTTTTAATCGGCCTCGAATTTTGAGCCATATCTGAGCTACAAGCTATGATCAACCGAATCATTCGATTTTTTCTCGAAAACCAACTGGTAGCGCTGCTTCTGTTTCTCGCCCTGGCGGGCTGGGGCATTGCTACCGCTCCCTTTGACTGGGATCTGGATTTCATGCCGCGCGATCCCGTGCCGGTGGACGCCATTCCG
>SLJN01000183.1 GCA_007135115.1 Balneolales bacterium | reverse complement strand
TAATCGGTTTCAGCCGCCTGAAACTCTCCTTCAATCTGGACTGAAAGCGTGTCATCTTCTTGTTCCGGAAGACTTATGGCATGAATATTAAACTCTCCTTCTATGTACTCTTCATCCCGATCTGTAATGGTTAACGTGCCTTCCTCAGCAATAAAATTCTCATGGGGCACTTCCGGATCATTGGTTACATAATTAGCGATAAACTGTTCGGGCTCCAAATCTTCGAAAATCAGCTCGTTTTCTTCATTAAGGGATGCTTCAGAGATATCGAACTCCTGCTCACCGGGAACATGGTCCAATTTTCCAACGAAGCGCATGCCGCTACCGGGAGAAGGGGTATCGGATGTCAGATCAATCAGAAATACATCGATTTCGGTATCGGGGTCTTCAAATGTTCCGAAACCCGCTGGTCCCTGAAATGATTGGGTAACATCACCTGATACATTGAATGTAAAGAACGTTTCGACGTCGGGAGTATCATCCTCGAGATCATCCATACAAGAGGTTAGTAACACAGATATAGCAAAGAAGGTGGTAACAGCAAAATATTTCTTCATGACATCGCTTTTAGGTAGGTTAGGATAAATTCAGTTCTGCTAACGAAAGCTGTTGATCGTCATTATGATTTAATCACAACCTGTAGATTGGGTGGAGTTATTTTACGATACTGTTTTGTAACTTACTTGAAAATGCCACCTGTAAACTTTGGGTATCACAGGTTTTTGAAATCCTGGATGGTTTTAGCCATTCCAGCCACGATCGGATAAAATTCTCAGGACTGTACTTTACTTTATAAGACTGAATACATTTTAATGGGTATACGGAACAAAGGTCTATATCAAGCTATACAGCAGTATCTTAAGGAAAACGGGACGCACCTGTTTGGTTTTTGGGCGGTCATCGTTACACTTACGATAGCACTTCGCTTTGTTGAGTATAGTCTGATCACATCCGGTCACGTTATACCGGATGAAGCTACTGGAAGTCTTGTGCCGGCATTGTGGTGGGACCTTGTCTACAGCAGTATCATCACCCTATTCGCCTGGGCGGTCTTTATTATTTTTGGATTCATACACCGATTAGCCGGTGTCATTGCTGCATATCTGTTCGTGACCCTATATCTGCTTATCGCAAGTGGACTTTTGGCCTACTTTTCACATACCCTGCTACCACTGGAAGCTGACTTTTTTGCTTACAGTTTTTCTGAGATTGCGACCACTATCGAAACTTCGGTTTCCCTTCGCCCCATTCATTTTCTGTTGATTGCGCTGCTACCCGGCCTTCCGCTAATCGGCCTGCTTGCTTTTCGTATGATTCCGGTAAACCCAATAACCATGATGAGCATAGTGGGCTGGGTGTTAGTTTCCTCACTGATTTATCTGTTTGCCTACCCAACGCCGGACCGCTTCGACCATCACCTTAAATATAATCTTACCGTCAATAAAACTGCTCTGTTCTTTCAGGAAGCTTTCCAGTACGGGATGGACCGGGTTCGTTCGGATGATGAATTCACCGGCGAGGAATATCCGCTTTTGCGACCCAACGATGATGAAGACGTTCTCGGACCATTTTTCGAAACCGGAGATCGTCCCCCGAATTTTGTGATTATTAAGATCGAAGGTTTGGGTGGGTCTTTTATGGATCCGCATGCTCCTTTTGGTGGTTTTACTCCCTATCTGGATTCTCTCGCTTCAGAAAGTTTGTACTGGACGCATTTCCTGAGCAGCAGTGGACGATCATTCAATGTTCACCCATCCCTTCTGGGATCATTACCCTACGGCCGCAGCGGTTTTATGGATTTGGGATTTGATATGCCTGCTCATAGTTCCATCATCCAAATGCTCAATAAAAACGAGTATTACACTTCTCATTTCAGCGGGTATGATTCCAGCTTCGACAATCTTGATATCTTTCTGGAATACCAAGGGATAGATAAGAATTTCGATAAGTGGCGATTTCCCGATGAACTTGACCTGTTGGAAGAAGACGACACCGGGTTTGCATGGGGCTATGCTGATCATGAAATGTTCGAACAAGCCCACGAGGAGTTGAGGCAATCAGCACCGGATACACCTCGTCTTGATCTCTATTTTACGCTCAATTTGCATGAACCCTTTATTATTCCGGACCAACAGCAGTATCTGAATCAGGTGGATGATAAGCTACAACAGCTCAACCTAACCGAAAACCGTAGACGTACAATCCAAAATTACCCGGAAATCTTTGCTGCTCTGCTGTATACCGATGATGCCATCCGCAGAGTAATGGAAAAATATCAGAACCGGCCTGACTATGAAGATACCATCTTTATCATCACCGGAGACCACCGCATCGGACCCATCGGGCACGAATCCGTGATTGACCGTTTTTATGTTCCCTTCATGATCTATTCTCCGATGCTCACTCAATCAAAAGAAATAGAGAGCCTGGGTGCTCATCTGCAACTGCCGGCAACGTTGACCGCTTTTCTTCGTGAGAATTATGATGTAGCCACACCTGACTCCGTACACTGGAAAACCGAACCGGTGAGTACCGAAAAAGAATTTGATTCCGAATTGGATATACCTCTGATGCGCAATAAAAATCAGATGATCGACTACATCCGTGGAACAAAAATGCTGGCAGGTAATCAAGCATTCAGGATAAATCGTGGAATGGAGCTTGATGTAATCGGTGACTCAGAGGTAGTTAATGATCTTTCCGAATCCTTACGCGATTACCGGACTTTAAATAACTACATCATCCAAAACGATAAATTGATGCGCCCGGACCCGGATCAACTACGTCAGCGTGAGGAAATAGAAGAAGAAGAACTCCTTATTGATGAATATGACCTGGAAGAGAAAGGTATAGACGAACTGTTTTTTTACGCCCGGGATCTTGCCTTCGATGGTGAATATGAGGATGCAAGAGTATTCCTTCGCCGAGTACTGCGCTTTGCACCCAACTATCACGATGCTCGTGTTTTGATCGGTCGCACGCTGGGATGGGAAGGACGCCACGAAGAAAGCCTTGAAATACTGCAAGAAGTTATCCGCAGAAACCCGACCTATGCCGATGCCTATGTCGCCAAGTCAGATGTCACCTTTTGGCAGGGTAACTCTGAAGAAACTCTAAAAATCGTGGATGAGGCTTTTAATCATTTAGATGAACAACCTGAACTTCTTTTCCGGAAAGCCCGGGCTTTACACCAATTGGATCGCACCGATGAAGCAATCCCGCTATTAGAAAAAGTTTTGGATCAACATCACGACCATGAAGATGCCGCAACCCTCTATGACCGCCTCCGAAGCTAATAATGGGCACTTCTGATGTAAACGGATTGGCCCTATCCCACCCAATTTACTTAAATTACAGCGAAATTAATCCTAAAAGCGCTTCGCAATACCGATTAAATTAAGAACAAACCCTACCTTCCCTAAATATATTACCATATAATTACATTTAGACGAAAAATATAAACCCTTAAGACCTCGCATATCCCATTATTAAAAATTTTATAAGCGTTAGGGGTTGACATCGCCTGCAAATATATTCAATTTTGGAGCTGAATGATCTTAATGTAATAGAAACAACCAATACTTAGTGCAAGACACTACCACACATAGCAACTTATTCTTAGCCGGCCAATATCAGGCAGCCGGTCGTGTGGATATTAGTGACTTGATTCTATCCCTACCTATTATTGGTATTATTATTTCTATTATTATTCTACCGATCATTTCGGGAAT
>SLJN01000157.1 GCA_007135115.1 Balneolales bacterium | reverse complement strand
GCAAATATTGGCGGCGGCATTTAACCGTCTCGCAAAAATCGAGCATCTGCCGAAGCTTCTTCTTCATGATGTTGGTCTGTTCATCATTGTCCTCAACTTCGGTAAAGTACTGCAGCTTGGAGTAATCTCCCCGACTGTAAAACAGAATCGCATCGCTTTTCAACCCGTCCCGTCCGGCCCGGCCGGTCTCCTGATAATAGCTTTCGATGTTTTTGGGCATGTTCATGTGCACCACATACCGGATGTTGGATTTATCAATACCCATCCCGAAGGCAATGGTCGCAACAATGATTTTGGCCTGATCTTTTACAAAAGCTTCCTGATTTCGCTGCCGCACCGACCTTTCCAATCCGGCATGATAGGGCAAGGCACTAAACCCCTTTGTATCCAGATAATCAGCAAGATCCTCCACAGATTGCCGGGATAGGGTATAAATGATTCCGCTTTGGTTCTTATGGTCGTTAAGATATTGCAAAAGCTGTCGGTTCCCGCTCTCCCGCTGATGAACATAGTAGTGGATATTCGGCCGGTTGAAGCTTGAAATATGCTTTTTCCCGTTTTCAATATTGAGCGAGCTGGCTATGTCTTTTCGGGTGAGCTTATCCGCAGTAGCCGTCAATGCAACTACCGGGATATCCGGAAATTGCTGCTTGAGTCCGCTCAATTTTTGGTATTCCGGACGAAAATCGTGGCCCCATTGTGAAATACAGTGGGCTTCATCAACCGCAAACAGCGAAACGGGGATTTCTTTGAGCAGCGACACAAACGTGCTCTCTTCCCTGAACAGGCGTTCCGGTGCAATATAAAGCATATCCACCTCACCCTGCTTTAATTGATGTATCACACGCTGCTGATCCTCAAAGGGTAATGACGAATTCAGGTACTCCGCCCGGATGCCGTTCAAGCGAAGCGCATCAACCTGATCTTTCATCAGCGCGATCAATGGCGAGATGATGATCCCGGTTCCCTTGCGCACCATTGCCGGGATTTGGTAACACAGCGATTTGCCTCCGCCGGTTGGCATGATCACCATGCAATCACCTCCGCCAATCACTTCATCAATAACTTCCTGCTGACCCTCGCGAAACTCCTGAAATCCGAAATATTCCTGTAGTACCTGCTGTGCTGCTTCCGGCATGCTTAAATTTGGTTGATCATAAAATTGCGGTTTATTATAAGATCGGCAAAAAGGTAAAACCTTACATCCAAAATTGTATGATTGGTGTATGATTGGTTTTTTTAACCCAGCAGATTTGTGAGTTAAAAGATTAGGGGGCTTAAACTTTTTGACGGGATAATCGAGCAACAATTGTCTTGACTTATAGCTTTAGTTCAAACTATCCGCCGGTCGAGGCAGTCCCCGGCCCGACCGACTATAAGCCCGCGTCCTCGCGGTATCAAACTGGTAGGTTTTGGCACCCAGCGTATTCAATATGAACCTACCAGGTCTCCGGACCTGGTAGGTATTGGTTCTGCCACAAATCAACCCGCATAAACCTCCTGCGAAATGCAATGAAAACTCCCCTGTCCCCAAACCAAATCACGCGCCGGAATACCGACTACTTTTCGCTCAGGAAACAGATCGCGAAACAGCGAGAGCACCTGATCATCAAACCGATGATCATAGAGCGGGATGATTACAGATGTGTTGGTGATATAAAAATTGGCGTAGCTGGCCGGCAGGTGATAGCTCCCATCCACCGTCGGACGATCCGATAAGGTTTGAGGCTGCGGCAAATCGATGATCTCAAGAGGCTTCCCCTCGCTCGTACGCGCATTGGCTAAACGACTGTAATTCTCTTCCAAAACCTCATGATTGATGTCGCTTTTTCCGCCGGATCTGATTACCACGACCTTGTTGCGGCTCACAAAACGGACCAGGTCATCCACATGCCCGTCGGTATCATCCCCGGACAACCCTGCTTGCAGCCAGATGATTTTATCCACACCAAGCCAGTGGCGTAACTGGTTTTCGACTTCGGCTTTACTCCCGTTTTTTCGGTTTGGATTCAACAGAACCGATTCGGTGGTGATCAGCGTCCCGTCTCCATTGCATTCTATGGCCCCGCCCTCAAGTGTAAGCAGCACCTGATGCAGTGGATAATTCATTTTTTCAGCCAAAAACTGCGGCAAACGGTTATCATCTTC
Source organism: Balneolales bacterium (assembly GCA_007135115.1). Classification (GTDB taxonomy): domain Bacteria; phylum Bacteroidota; class Rhodothermia; order Balneolales; family Natronogracilivirgulaceae; genus SLJN01. Next base: position 1,586 of record SLJN01000157.1, on the reverse strand, counting down.
CCACGGATGATATTTCTCCCCCCAGGCATTGAAGTGAAAATCCAAAAAATGTGGCTGAGAACCAGACATTACACAAATAGGTCCGCTGTCCCTAACCCACATGTCATTTAACCGGCACAGAATGAGCTGCACATTACCCGGAACCTGCATTTTACCAATGGCTTCTTCTGCCTGTTTTTGGCTTTTTTGATCACCCGTTATCAGCCAAACCTTCTCAGACTGAGCAACTTCATCCAGAAACTTCCTAAACACAACACAGACGCGGTCGAGCATTTCATCCGGCCAGGTTTCCCGGTTGTGTGGCCAGGCAAGGATTGTAGCGGTGTGTGGCTCCCACTCCGCTGGTCTTCGAAATTTTGTTTTCAATGTGCTATCAAATTTCCGGACGGTTCAACTTTATTCGAGCCATTTTTTTCCGATCTCTTCATAGCTATCTACTCTCCGGTCTCGAAAAAACGGCCATTCGCGGCGGGTGTGGTTCATTTCGTTCAAATCACATTCCGCAACCAGCACCTCCTCCTGATTTCCGGCTTCGGCAATAAAATTACCTAACGGATCCGACACGAATGATCCTCCCCAAAACCTCATCCCCTGCTCCACTCCAACCCGGTTGATCGAAGCCACAAAGCAACCGTTGGCTATAGCATGGCTACTCTGAATCGTCTGCCATGCTTGATGATAGCGGTTTTGCTGTTCTTCGGTTTCATCCTCCAGAGCCGCAATAGCCGTGGGATAAACCAGCAGATCAGCTCCTTTCATCGCGGTTAACCTTGCCGCTTCGGGAAACCACTGATCCCAGCAGATCAAGGTACCGATTCTGCCATATTGAGTCTGAAAAACTTTGTACCCCAGATCACCCGGAGTGAAGTAGTATTTTTCATAAAAACCCGGATCGTCGGGGATGTGCATCTTGCGATATTTACCGAGGTAGCTGCCGTCGGCATCAATAACGGCAAGCGTATTAAAATAGAGCGGACCCGATTTTTCAAATACCGGACACAGCAGAACCACTTGATGATCAGCTGCAGCTTTTTGAAATAGTTCCAGCGTCGGTCCGGGTACTTGTTCGGCGAGATCAAAAACAGAGGCGTCGTATGTTTTGCAAAAATACTCATGTAGAAAAAGCTCAGGCAGACAAATGATCCGGCCTCCTTCTGAAACCGCTTTTTTGATCATTTGAAGGGCTTTTTTAATGTTATTTTCGTAACTTTCCTCGTATCTTTGCTGTACTAAAGCAACTTTGAGGTTGCTAACTTTCATATCGAATAAAATTACTGGTTGTAATTGGGTTCTTTAACAATCCGAACCATTCTCAATACGGATGATTCACAATTTATTGATGAAAACCAAAATAATGAATGGAACTCAGCTACTTCATGCTTCTGCACTTCATCATATCGATATGATAACTTGAGTTCAACCATCTTGTTTCATCTTGCAGAAGGTGAACATACCTCTTTTAAGTTGAGTTGCAGAATGCCTTTGATCATCAAATTTTTTTAAACGAATGGTGGAAAGTCCATCTATAAATGAAGAATAATAAGTGACTATGAAAACAGACACTGCACCCGTTAACACTGAAAATT